>NZ_MKWH01000056.1:0-6395 GCF_001899705.1 Sphingobacterium sp. 40-24
GTGCTATCTCCCTGGATGCCATACTGTTTTTGTGCTTGGGAGAGTGTCAATTTCCCCGATTCAATCTCTTTAACGACATTCAGCTTCAATGTTAAACTGTAATCACGCTGAGTCCGCTTTACATAATTTGTTCCTTCTTCCATAACGATTCTTTTTGTGTATCGATATTTCAGGACGAGACATTCCCCTAAAACAAAAAGAGCCAGCAATATCGCCGGCTCTTTTTGTTTTAGGGGAAGTTATCTTAACTTAAAAATAAGATCTCTCTCAATTTTGGAAGAGGCCATTTTTTGTCATCAACAATTTTCTCCAATTTGTTGACATGATAACGGATCACATCGAAATATGGTTTAACCAATTCATCGTAAGCGATTGATCTCTCACGTACATCATCAATTTGGTTTGCTTTTTTACGTTCTTGACGCATTGCTTCAGCTTGCTCCAAGATGGTATTTACGTGTGTTGAAATACGTTCTACAAAGTTCAATTGAGAGCTGAATGCTGCTTGTGCCAGACCCAGGTCTTTTAATCCTTTGACGTTTTCAATCAATTCGTTTTGATAAATGAAACATGCTGGGGCGATTTGGTTGTTAACCATCTCTTCGATGACACGCGCCTCAATTTGTAATTTTTTATAGAAGTTTTCAAGCAAAATTTCGTGGCGAGCTTCTGATTCACGTTTGGTATAAATACCTAGTGATTCAAACAGGGCTAAAGATTCTTCTTTTACATAAACATCTAATGCTTTAGGTGTCGATTTGATGTTAGAAAGACCACGTGCTTCGGCCTCTTTTTCCCATTCTTCGCTGTATCCATTGCCTTCAAAGCGGATAGCTTTTGAATCTTTGATGTATTTGCGGACAACATTTAAGATCGCAAGATCTTTTTTGGTGCCTTTTTTGATTTGTTTATCTACTTCTGTTTTGAACTCGATCAATTGCGCTGCAACGATCGCATTCAACACGGTCATCGGTAAAGCGGAGTTTGCAGAAGAACCAACAGCGCGGAATTCAAACTTGTTACCGGTAAAGGCAAATGGTGAAGTACGGTTCCGGTCTGTATTGTCCAGTTTTAATTCAGGAACTTTAGGAATACCATGCCATAAGTTTGCCTCTGCTTTTACTTTTTTAGCAACACGAGCAGATTCAACTTCTTCCAAAAGCTCATCCAATTGAGAACCTAAGAAAATTGAAATAATTGCTGGTGGAGCCTCATTTGCACCCAGACGGTGATCGTTGCTTGCACTAGCGATAGAAGCGCGCATCAAATCAGCGTATTCATAAACAGCTTTGATGGTATTGACGAAGAAAGTCAAGAACATCAAATTGTTTTTAGGTGTTTTTCCAGGAGATAATAAATTTACACCAGTATTTGTGATTAAAGACCAGTTGTTGTGTTTACCAGATCCGTTGACACCAGAGTATGGTTTTTCATGCAACAATACTTTGAAGTTGTGTCTTAAAGCAACTTGTTCCATGACATTCATCAACAATTGGTTGTGATCGATGGCCAAGTTGATTTCTTCGTACATTGGAGCACATTCAAATTGAGAAGGTGCAACTTCGTTGTGACGAGTCTTTAAAGGAATACCTAATTTTAGCGCTTCGTTTTCCAAGTCCACCATGTACGCTAATACGCGCTCTGGAATCGCACCAAAATAGTGGTCTTCCAATTGTTGGCCTTTGGCCGACATGTGGCCAAATAACGTACGGCCCGTTAACTGAAGATCTGGACGAGCATTATATAAGGAAAGGTCAACCAAGAAATACTCTTGTTCAATACCAAGAGAAGCGTTTACTTTAGTGACCGATTTGTCAAAATATTGAGCAACATCCGTTGCCGCTTTATCTACTGCGTTGATGGCTTTCAATAAAGGAGCTTTATAGTCTAATGATTCACCCGTATAGGAAACAAAAACTGTTGGAATACATAATGTTTTACCAGCACCTGTTTCGTAAATGAATGCAGGAGAAGATGGATCCCAAGCTGTATATCCTCTAGCTTCGAATGTATTACGGATACCACCATTTGGGAAAGAAGATGCATCGGGCTCTTGTTGAACTAATGCGTCAGCAGTAAATTTTTCAATGGCTTCACCGTTTTCGTCTGGCTCAAAAAAAGCATCATGTTTTTCAGCAGTCGAACCCGTTAAAGGTTGAAACCAGTGTGTGTAGTGAGAAACGCCGTGGTTAAGTGCCCAAGTTTTCATGGCCTGTGAAATGTGTTCAGCCAAATCTCTTGAAATAATCTGTCCCTCTTCAATGGATGCAACTAACTCCTTGTATGAATTTTTAGGAAGGTAGTCTTTCATTTTGTTTACGGAAAAAACATTCTTTCCGTAAATGTCAGTTGCTTTTTTAGTTTCAACTTTTTCAAATGAAGCAATTTGGCGTGAGCCTGCTGCTTCTACTGCTTTGAATCTTAGGTTCGACATTTGTATTTTGTAGTTAAATTACAGTTTTGTTGATTTTGTTTTTCAAAAATATTGTGTTTTTATTGAAAACTGAAATTTTTTTTGATGTTTTTTGTGAAATAATTCAAAAATTATGGTTTTTGGCTAATAAAAAAGGTGTGATTTATATAAATCACACCTTTTTTATTGTTTTGTGTTATAATTCGAATCCCCAGTCTATTCCTTTTTCGGTGGCAGGTACTCCTTTCTTCATCCAAGCAGGAGCGGGGGCACCTTTTAGGAAATGATCGAAGAATTGCTGTTCGCGAATTTGTATATCCTTACGGTTTTGTCGAAGTATGAGGTTATGTTCATCACCATTATAATTCAGCATCCATACAGGTTTGTTTAATCGGCGTAACGCAGTAAACATTTCAATACCTTGATACCATGGCACGGCCCCGTCGTTGTCATTAGCCATAATGACAACAGGAGTTTTAACTTTATCCAAATGGAATAAAGGTGAATTTTCGATATATAGTTCTGGAGCTTCCCACAGGGTTTTTCCGATGCGGCTTTGTGTATGTTCGTATTGGAACTGGCGGGACATACCACTTTGCCAGCGTATTCCGCCATAGGCAGATGTCATGTTGACGACAGGAGCACCAGTCCATGCTGCAGCGTACATATTGGTCCGCGTAATGAGGTGAGCAACTTGATAACCGCCCCAACTTTGGCCCTGTATTCCCATCTTTGTGCTATCAACCCATGCATTCTGAGCGAGGTATCTCATCCCAGAATTGATGTATTCTTCAGCTGATTTACCCGGATGACCTGTTTTGTAGCTTATATTTGGCGCAAATACCAGGTACTCGTTACTTACAAAATAGGGGATGTTCAAACGCGATGGCGTAGGAGCAGGGGGTTGATACGTATATAATCCATCTGAAAGCTTTTCATAGAAGTAAGCTATAATGGGATATTTTTTTGCAGGATCAAAATTTTCTGGTTTATAAAGAATTCCCTCAGCCTGATTTCCTTCGGGCGTTGTCCAATGGACTAACTCTGCTGTCCCCCAATTGTAATTAGCCTGTTGCTGATTAATATTGGATAGTTGTAATTCGTCTTTGAACTTTATGGTATTGGTGTAGATATTAGGCGAATTCATATAATCCTCTTTACTGTACAGTATCGTTTGTTGATCCGCTGAAGAGCTGATATTCCTGAACGTTTTTGCCTCCACCAAAAGACTTTTAGGATCGCTATGCTGCCCCTTGAACTGGTAGAAACCAGATTCTTTGGTTTTATTGTCAAAGGAAGTTAGAAAACCACCCTTTTTATAGTCGAGTGTTGTGGCTTGTTCGCGGTCCTCTTCTCTTTTTAGCGGTAAGTAGCGGAAAGTTGTCTGCGATGCAGCTCCATAGCCGTTGGTCAAGATGGATTTGTTGGAACCGTCCAAGTTAAAATACCAGATATCATACCTCGAATTGACGTAAATCCCTTTAAAGTCCGGACTCCATGCTGCCATGCCATATCCTTGCGCGGCAGTAGGCATATCATTTTCCTCGTCAGCAAAGGACGCTGGTATACCGTCATTTAGCACCGTCTTTTTCTTTGAACTAACCTGATAGGAATTCCAGGAACCTTTATCTTGGTCGAAATATACGATGTATTTTGCGTCAGGACTTAAGATTGCATTTCCTGAAAAGTTTGAAAGGATTAACTCTTTATTTCCTGTTTTTGTTGAAACCAGATAAATGTCGTCTCGTGTACTGCCTTCCCATTGACTTGCGATGCGCTTGCCAAAATCAGTGCGTGCTAAGATATACTCTTCATTTCCGTCCGGTGTAAGTGCGGTGGAGTTAAATGTTTGGTCCGTAAGGGGAATAATGTTGCGATTATATTTGGGGTAAGTAACCGCTAAGAAATTTCTTGCAAGATCTTTCTTTAAATTGACCAACTGCATGGGCTGTAAATAGTCGTCTTGCCAGTTCCAAACGTCCACTTTAGCATGCTCAAAGTCAACCAAAGTGGTGTCTCTGACACGTGGTATTGGTGCTATGCCGAAAAATAGCTTCTCTCCATTTTTGCTGAAACGGATATCGCCATCCCCACTAACGGCCCAGTCTTTAGGTATACCATTGCTTGTTTTTGTTGCGAGGTATTGGGCTGTATCTATACCATTGGCATAATAATATAGATTGTAATTTTTTAGTAATGCCTTTTCATTGGAGAGATCCCCCAGGTAAGCGAGCTGATTACCTGATTCATCAAATTTGAAATTTTTATAATTACCTTTTCCATTTGATATCTTTTTAAGCTTTTTAGTTGCTATTTCGTAAAGGTAGACTCCAGATTCTTTTGATAGGCTATCTTTTGAATCTGTTTTTTTTGAAAAAACTATTTTTGATCCATTTTTATTCCATTCGTATTGATCTACAGATGAGAATTGCACCGAATCACCAGAATTTAGATCATATAAAGCAAGCGTTGCCACTGTTTTTTTCTTTTTATCGCTGCTTTTCTTTGCTTGTGTGGCATCAGTAGCCGTTTTTGAATCAGGTTTGTCTTTTATTTCCTTGTCGAAAAGAAAAGAGACGAAATTGTTGTTTTGATCAGCAATTTTATAGGATTTTACCTGCGCAAATTTGACAAGGGATGACGTTGTTACATTGTAGATTGCCAATGAATCTTTTGGGAGATCTTCGGCTTTCTTCTTTTTGATCTTGGCTTCGCGGGTTAAGGCAAATGGCGCTTTGACCAAACTTAACAGATGATTTTCGGTATCTGTTAGTTTTCCATTATACCCACGGGGAATTTGAATGATTTCTTTGTTCTCTTTGGTTTTGAGAAAAAGCTGATTGTCGCCTTCTTGTGGAACGACCTGGAATAGGATAAATTTTCCCGATTTACTGATATAGGGTGATGATACGCTTTGCCAACTATCATATACCGTATGATCCAATGGTTTCTTTTGCGCATGGGCAGCGAATGCAGCCAGAAAACAAAATGGAATACAGATACTTTTCTTATTCATATTTTTAAACCTTTTTGTCGCAATTTATTCATAAAAAATAAATAAACATCGATTTTTTGGTATATTCATTGTTACGTAAACATAAAAAACTGGTTATGAAATCATCATCCGCTGTTATTATTTCGATTATAATGGGCGTTGTGCTCTTGCTCGGCACCTGGATATTGGGTACAGCTTATCGCTATAAGTTTAAATCGACGCAGACAATCACTGTTAATGGTAATGCCAAAAAAGATTTTGAATCCGATTTAGTCAAATGGAGTGCTACTTTTAGCCGAAAGAATTATGAATTGAGTGCTGCTTCAGCACAATTGGCTACCGATAGGGATTTGGTGCGGGACTTTTTAGTACAACAGGGGGTTAAGGCTGACGAGATCCGTTTCGAGGCTGTTAATATTGCCAAAGACTTTGAATATCATACCGATGGAAAAGGCAATGGTTATAATACTTTTTCCGGTTATACCTTATCGCAGGCCGTCAGTGTCGAATCAAAAGACTTAAATAAAGTTGACAATGCTTCAAGAGAAATATCGACATTAATTTCCAAGGGGATAGAACTTAGCTCCAGTACCCCTAACTATTATTACTCCAAGCTAGAGGATCTAAAGCTGGAACTTATTTCACAGGCTTCAAAAAATGCACATCAACGTGCAGAGAATATCGCAAAGGAATCGAATGCCGGATTGGGTAATCTGGTAAAGGCCGATCTGGGAATTTTTCAGATAACGGGACAAAACGACAACGAAGAGTACTCTTCAGGTGGTGCATTTAATACAGCATCAAGAAAAAAAACAGCTAATATCACAGTTAAAGCAAGTTTTTTGAGTAACTTATGGAAAATTATTTGACTGAATCTCAGTCCTATATTGGTTTTGATTGAAAATTTATTCAAAAAGTTTTCTCCTTTTCAATAAAAAACCTACTTTTGCATCATCCCAAACGGATATGCCCGGATGGCGGAATTGG
>NZ_MKWH01000057.1:0-68420 GCF_001899705.1 Sphingobacterium sp. 40-24
AGGCAGGTGAGCGAAAAACGAGATTCGAACTCGCGACCCCAACCTTGGCAAGGTTGTGCTCTACCAGCTGAGCTATTTTCGCATTGGAATTTTATTTCAATTTTCAAAAGAACCTTGCGTTCCTTTTTGGTGATGCAAATATAGAGCGAAAATTCAATATTGCAAAATATTTATTTACTTTCTTTCTGTGTTTTTTATAACTCCTTTGAATTCAGTATAGAAAAAATTAAATCACTCTCAAATCCGCGGGATAGTGCAAACTGATAAACTTTGTTTTTAACTGCATAGCGGTCCTTGCCACTAATTTCACGGAGTTTTTTGTCAATGATGTGATTTAAGATTTGTTCATATTCATCGAGATCGATTTGCTTAAATGCAATTTTTATCAATTGCTCGGATACCCGTTTTGCCTTGAGTGCCTGCTTGATTTTTACTTTGCCCCAGCCTTTCATGCGGAGCTTTCCGTTACAGTAGGCAATAGCAAAGCGTTCTTCATTTAAAAAATTATCGGCGATCAAATTGGCCAAAATATTTTCGACTTCTACTTCGTGTAGTCCCCAGCTGTAGAGCTTATCGCGTACTTCTTGCTGTGCGCGTTCTTGATAGACGCAATAGCTTTCCGCTTTCAACTGTGCCTGATGCTGCGTTAATATCTTCTTATTTCTTTTTTCCTCGTCAAACATATTGTCAAAATTTCAAAAATAATATGAAATAACTAAAAAAATGTTCAGTTTTGACACAATCAAAAAATATCAGGAGAATGTACAAAATATCGGAAATCGCCCAGATTTTACATCCCAATCGCACATTTATCACGGATCCCAATTCTTTTGTCCAGCATTTATTTTACGACAGCCGTAAAATTGTCCAAGCGGACAACGGGATTTTTTTTGCACTTCAGAAGAATAGAGATGGCCACCGTTATATTAGAGAAGCTTATGATAAGGGAGTTCGTAATTTTGTGCTTCAAATCGATAGTGCACAGGAAATGGAGTTTTTGGAGGCTAACATTCTTTGGGTAGCGGATAGCTTGGTCGCTATGCAGGAACTGGCAACTTTTCATCGGCAGAAATTCGATTACCCGGTCATTGGAATCACTGGTAGCAATGGTAAAACGATAGTGAAAGAATGGCTTTTTCAGCTGATGTCTCCTGAATATAAGATCTATAGAAGTCCCAAGAGTTATAACTCTCAGCTCGGTGTGGCACTTTCGTTATGGGGACTATCCGATCAGTATAATCTTGCGCTGATCGAAGCAGGAATTTCAGAGAAAGGAGAAATGCAGCGCCTTGAGCAGATGATAAAACCAACCATAGGACTATTGACCAACATTGGTGTGGCACATAAAGCCGGTTTTAAATCGAAGGAGGAAAAGATTTATGAAAAGCTCGAGTTGTTTAAACATGTTGAAACCATGATTTTTCCGAATACTTACCTAGAAAATGTTCAATTGCCTTATCGGCCACGAAAATTTTCCTGGGGGCTTGATGAGGGGCTTTCTTTGGAGGTGTATTCCATCAAACAGGTCAACGACCGATTTACTATGGTAACCTTCTATTATACCGGGCGCACCTTTGCTGTTGAAGTACCGTTTGTGGATAAAGGAAATGTTGAGAATGCCATAAATTGTGTAGCGGTGATGCTACGTTTTGGTTATGAAAATGAAGTGATCGCATCGAGGATTAAAGAGTTGCAGCCTGTGGCGATGCGTCTTGAGTTAAAAAAAGGAAAAAAGAATAGCTCCATTATCGATGACTCGTATAGTAATGATCTGGATGCTCTACAAATAGCCCTGGAGTTTTTAAATCAACAGGGCCAGCATCCGTTCAAGATGTTGATATTATCGGATATTCCCGGTGTTACTATCGAAGATGAAAAAAGCTTGTCCAAGCTGAGACGTTTGCTTAGTGAGTATCGTTTGGATAAATTGATATTGATAGGTGAAGTGTTGCCTAAATTGGCTGCACAATTTGATGTGCCTTCCATTTCATATAGCGATACTGCTGCTTTTTTGGCCGATATAAGGTCGCTTTCTTTTGAAAATGCGACGGTATTACTGAAAGGAGGACGGGAGTTTCATTTTGAACGTATCAGTCAGCTTTTGGTCGCAAAATCACATGATACAGTGCTTGAAATCAATTTGAATGCACTGGAAAACAATCTAAATGTATACCGCCAGTTGTTACCGAAGCATGTTAAGCTGATGACGATGGTCAAAGCTTTCTCTTACGGCAGTGGAAGTTTCGAGATAGCAAATCTTTTGCAATTTAATCGGGTGGATTATCTGACGGTCGCTTTTGCGGATGAGGGGGTGGATTTGCGCGGTGCAGGAATCACATTGCCTATTGTGGTAATGAGTCCGGATGAAAGTTCTTTTGAGTCCATCGTTCAGTACAACCTTGAACCGGAGATTTATAGCTTTAGAATATTGTTTTCCTTCTTGAATTTTCTGAAAACGAAACAGATAACTTCCTTTCCGATTCATATTAAGATAGATACTGGCATGCATCGGTTGGGTTTTATGCCTGACGAGGTCAATCGTTTAATAGCTGTGTTGCGTACGGAAGCGGTTTTAGAGGTTAAATCTGCCTTTTCCCATTTAGCGTCTGCAGGAAATGAAAAGGACCGGGAATTTACACAGCGACAAATTGATCTGCTGGATGACTTTACGAAACGTCTAGAAAGTGGTCTAGGATATTCCTTTCTACGTCATATTGCAGCAACCTCGGGTATTGAACTGTGGCCGAATGCGTATTTTGATATGGTACGATTGGGGATCGGTCTCTATGGTATCGATATTGAGCGGCATGATTTACCCATTAGGGAGGCGAGTACCTTGAAAACTAATGTGACGCAAATTAAATACCTCCCGGCAAGTGAGACCGTAGGTTATAATAGGCACGGTGTTCTGTATAGAGATAGTAAGATCGCCACGATTAAAATTGGTTATGCGGACGGTTACGATAGGCGTTTTGGTAATGGTGTCGGTAAAATGTTGGTTAACGGTTTTTTAGTCCCTACTATTGGTGATATCTGTATGGATATGTGTATGCTGGATGTAACGGATGTGGAAGTTGGAGAGGAAGATGAAGTTATCGTGTACCCTGATATAAAGTCAGCAGCGAAGGCTATAGGAACGATCCCTTATGAACTGCTGACCAGTATTTCCCAACGCGTAAAAAGAGTATATTTTTATGAATAATAAAGGATATTCTGCATTTTTGAATAATATTTGATTTTCAATTCATGTTTAGCAAATTAATTAGAGGCTTTATTAATTATTTGATAAGAGGTATCCTGGTGGTGGTTCCTCTAGCTGGTGCTATTTTTTTAATAGTTTGGATTGTTGCATCAGTTGATTCGGCATTGAATCTAACTGAACATTTTTTGGAAGATGATAGAGGGCATCCCTTGTATATTCCGGGAATAGGTATTCTGACCGTTATTTTGGTGTTGGTTTTGGCAGGGCTTATTTTTACAAATTTTGTTACAGATCCAATTAAAGTGTGGATTAATCATCAGATCCAGCGGATTCCACTTTTAAATACATTATATTCTTCGATTAAAGATTTTACAGAGGCCTTTGTTGGTGATGCAAAGAAATTTAATGAACCTGTCTTGGTAACGGTGAATGAGTTTGGTCTGAAGAAGATAGGTTTCTTAACGCAACATGATTTAAAAAGCATTGGGCTTGAAGAAGAGGTTATGGTGTATTTTCCATATTCATATTCTTTTGCGGGACAGGTTGTCATTATCAGTGCAGACAAGGTGAAAAAATTAGATATGTCGCCAACAGATGCCATGAAATTGGTTGTTTCCGGTGGTGTGAGCGGGATAGCCCATTAGTACTTCTTTGCAACAGTTGACTTTAAGATTTATTCAATAAAAAGGCTGGAAATTGTCCACAATTTCCAGCCTTTTTGTTTTAGTCTGTTTTGTCCTTCCAATTGTAATCCCGTACGGCAGATACGTTTGCGATTGCCAAGTTTAAATGAAGAAATAGTGCTGCTAAGCTTTTTTCTGCCCTAAAGTTGGATTTACTGGCGGGATTGGAATATAGCCGTCATCTCCAGGAACCTTTGGAAATTCATGTTTTTCCCATTTTTCGCGCGCTATTTTTAATGTTTCAATGTCCGAAGCGACGAAGTTCCAGTCGATATAGCGTTGTTCAGGAAAAGGTTCGCCACCAAAAATGTAGACCGAGGTTCCAGCCTCCATTTTGAATTCACATAGTTTCGCATCTTTGGCAACTAAAATCTGCTTTGGACCGAATTCCTGACCTTCCGCATGAACAGTCCCATGCAGGATATATAATCCACTTTCGCCGTATAGATGATCACCTAGTTTAATAGTTGCATCTTTTTCCGCTTTGATTTCAATAAGGTATAATGGGCTATATACGGGGACCTCGGAACGGTGATCTTTAATTTCTCCTGCAATTAAGCGATAGGATACACCATCTTCGGTCCAATGTGGAAGTTGCGGTTCTTCGATGTGAACAAAATTAGGCTCCATTTTTTCGAGTTCTTTTGGTAGGGCCACCCAAATCTGCAGTCCATGTAGGTCGTGCGGTGTAGATCTCAGCTGCTCGGGGGTTCTTTCGGAATGTGTAACACCCTTACCTGCCGTCATCCAATTGACTGCCCCAGGTTTGATCTCCACGGCATTTCCTAGGCTGTCACGGTGCATAATGCTACCTTCGAATAGATAAGTCAATGTTGATAGCCCGATATGCGGATGTGGTGCAATATCCATAAAGTGCGGTTCGGCAATGTTATCAGGTCCCATGTGGTCGATAAAAATAAAAGGGCCGACCATACGTTTCTGCCTGAAAGGAAGAAGTCGCCCGACTAAGAAATTGCCTATGTCAGCGGCTCTTTCTTCAATAACTATTGCAATATTTGACATAATGTTTCCTTATTTTTGTGTTTCTAATCTACAGCAATTTAAGAAATGTCAAGTATAATCAATCGTTTTTTGGGTAAAAAGAGTGTAAGGAATGAAGAGCTTTTGGCACTGGCGGACAGGTTGTCTTTTAGGAACAGTCAGCTGGATAGTTTTTTGATCGATCAGCATATACAAAGTAATAAAATAGATCCAGCGGACTTTTTTGCTTTTCAAGAACAGTTGCTTAAGCTTCATGTTGATCGATTGGAGTCGATGCAGGTCGAGCTTAGCTTGTTGAACAAATATTTGCAATTGGCTGAACGTTTTCTTCCAGCAGGTTTTACAGTCAAATGGGAAAATAAGCTTCAGTCTCAGGAGGAGATGATGTTGCCGCCGCTCATTCTTTTTCCTGTGGTACAGCATGCTGTTGAGAATGGTTATAATACGATGTCTTCTCATCCTGTACGGATCCGATTATCGGGCTCATCCAAGTTGATTATGCTTGAAGTTAGCTATCGTGTGAACCATTATCTGGAAAGTCAATTTAGCAGTACACTGATACGTGATTTTAGACAGCGATTGGACTATCTTTTTCCGGAAAAACATAATTTGCTGATGAATAGCAACAGCAATACTTCTCGAATAACTTTAACTATCCAACTTTAGATGATATTGAAGTGTTTTAATGCATTCCAAATACCATTTTCATCAACACTGTCTGTTATATAATCTGCAATTTCCTTTACCTCGGGATTTGCATTACCCATAGCAATTCCAATATGGGTGTGCGCTAGCATGGTAATATCATTTCCGCCATCGCCAAATGACATAGTTTCTTCCAAGGTAAAGTTGAAATGATCTAAAAAAACATCTATTCCAATTTTTTTGCTTTGCCCCATCGGATTGACATCCGCAAAAATGGGCGTCCATCTCGAAGCAACTGAATTTGGCATCACATTTTCCATGAATTCAGCTTCTTCTTTAGGATTGATGAAAACATTGACCTGCATAACGGAGTCCAGATCAAAATCCTTTTCGTAATCCCGAATAGGTGGTGTCGGCACATTGACCTGTTCGTACATTCGTTGTACCTCAGGTGTAACCTGGTTTAAGGAAATTTCCTTTTCGGACATAAATGAAAAAGTCAGGTCCTCACGCTTTTTAGCATAATCCAATAAGGAGCGAATGTCTTTTTGAGGGATGTTATTTTTATAAATGACTTCCTGTTCCTTTGTGACGCAATACCCGCCATTGAAGGTGATATATCCATCAAAATCGAGGTAACGAATATGTCCCAGCTGATTGTAGGATCGTCCTGTTGAAACAAATACCTTGATGTTTTTTTCTTTTAATAATTGAAATGCCTGTTGAGTAGATTCGGGAACCTGATGTGTTTTGAAACTTAGCAAAGTTCCATCGATGTCAAAAAAGATCGCTTTAATCATGGATTTTTGGGTCAAAACCAAATATACTAAATACTTAGGATAGTGTAACTATTACAATATTAAATCTGAGGCGTTTTATCTCCTACAGACCATGAGAATTTTACCACATTGGTGGAAGAAAGGTGAATGTCAAATTTGTAATTAAAAGGAAATAAAACCTGAAATAAAAGGGACTTAATAGGTAGATTATAGGGCTTCATCCGAATGAGGTCCCTATGAGGTCCCTATAAAGTCCCTATTAGATACGTATTAAATGTGTTGTTAATTTGATATAAACTTGGCTCCTTCAATATATACGAAAAAAAGAGGCCGGGGGCTTTACGATTTGGTTTGATATTTACTCATGGGATACACATAAAAAAAGAAGATTGAGGAGTTTATGATGTTATTTCTTGTTGAAGCGGAACCGGTAGGCGGTATCGTGTGGCGCTAGATTTTCTTTAGTGGATTTTCGCAAAAATCTGACATAATCTTCTCTAATAATTTCGTAAATTTCAAGTTCATAAAAATGTAAATTGTCTTGCATTTAATGTGTTGTATTAAAGAGGGTTAGAATTTTATGTATATTATTTTCGATACGGAAACGACGGGTTTGCCTAAGCGTTGGGACGCACCAATTACCGATACGGACAATTGGCCTCGCTGTATTCAATTGGCTTGGCAGATTCATGATGAGATGGGAAATTTGGTCGAACATCACGATTTCTTGATTAAGCCAGATGGATTTGATATACCCTATGACTCTGAAAAAATACACGGCATATCGACTGCATTGGCAGAAGAGCAGGGATTGCCGCTCCAGGAGGTCTTAGAGAAATTCAATGTGGCATTGAATAAAGCCAAGTTTGTTGTTGGACAAAATATTGGTTTTGATTTGAATATCATGGGCTGTGAATTTTACCGTTATGGTGTTACGTCCAATATGGCTAATATGCCTGTATTGGATACCTGTACGGAAGTAACAGCTGAACTTCTGAAAATTCCAGGCGGTCGTGGTGGACGCTTTAAACTACCCAATTTGACTGAGTTGCATTCCTATTTATTTGGAGTGCCATTTGCTGAGGCACATAATGCAACAGCCGACGTTGAAGCGACAACACGTTGTTTTCTGGAGCTTGTAAGAAGAGAGGTATTCACTGCCGAAGAACTTCAGGTCGATACGGGCTACTTTGTCGATTTTAAAACCAACAATCCGGGGCCTATACCCACTGTTGGACTGAAACATATCAACCTAAAAGCAGCTTCTGATGAAATTAGAAAACGGTCTCAGCCAGATGAAGTCAAGGTTGTCGTTGATGCGGACGCGTTAGCAGCTTTAAAGGATGCCAAATTTGCCCATTTACATAACCACTCTCAGTTTTCGATCCTGCAGTCGACGATGTCGTACGATAAGTTAGTTTCGGCAGCGGTGAAGGATAATATGCCTGCTGTTGCATTAACGGACCACGGAAATATGATGGGGGCTTTTGAGTTTGTCTCTCGTGTTATAAGTCATAATAAAGAAGTTGAAGCGCAAAATGCGGAGGCAGTTGAGAATGGAGAGGAGCCTACTGGTCAGCTTTTAAAGCCAATTGTTGGTTGTGAATTTTTTGTTTGTGAAAACCACAAAGATAAGTCGAGGAAGGATAATGGTTATCAGATTGTGTTATTGGCGAAAAATAAACGGGGGTACCATAATTTGGCCAAACTGGCTTCTTTTGCTTATACCGCGGGCTTCTATTATGTGCCGCGGATTGATAAAGATCTTATTCTTCAATACAAGGAAGATGTTATCGCTTTGTCAGGTAACCTACAAGGCGAGGTGCCGAATAAAATACTGAATATAGGTGAGAGTCAGGCCGAAGAGGCTTTGCTGTGGTGGAAAGAACAATTTGGGGATGATTTTTACCTGGAATTAATGCGTCATGGTCAGGAAGATGAGGATCGTGTAAATCAAACCTTGCTTAAATTTTCCCGCAAATATCAGGTCAAAGTTGTTGCGACCAATAATACATATTACGAGAAGAAAGGCGATGCACATGCGCATGATATTTTGCTCTGTGTGAAAGATGGTGAAAAGCTATCGACTCCAAAAGGTAGGGGACGTGGATTCCGTTTTGGTTTACCCAATCAGGAATATTATTTCAAATCTTCAGATGAAATGAAGGCCCTTTTTAAAGATTTGCCCGAAGCGATTCTAAATATTCAGGAGATTGTCGATAAGGTAGAGATATTTAAGTTAAACCGCGATGTCCTATTACCTAAATTTGATATTCCTGAGGAATTTCAGGTGGAAGCCGATCTTGAAGATGGGGGAAAACGTGGTGAAAATAAATACCTGGCGCATCTTTGTTATGTGGGGGCTGAGAAGCGTTATGAGGAAATAACAGATGATATTCGCGAACGTCTTGACTTTGAGTTGGCTACCATTGAGAAAACGGGGTATCCAGGTTACTTTTTGATTGTTCAGGATTTTATAGCGGCGGCCCGGGATATGGGAGTTTCCGTGGGGCCGGGACGGGGATCTGCTGCTGGTTCGGCAGTAGCTTATTGTTTGGGAATTACCAATATCGATCCGATTAAATATGACTTGCTTTTTGAGCGTTTCTTAAATCCCGACCGTGTGTCCATGCCTGATATTGATATCGATTTTGATGACGAGGGACGTGGACGTGTCATGCAATATGTAATCAATAAATATGGTGCTAGTCAAGTTGCCCAGATTATTACCTATGGTACAATGGCAGCAAAGTCATCCATCAAAGATACAGCGCGTGTATTGGACTTACCTTTGGGTGATGCCAATGAAATTGCCAAGCTGATTCCGAACCTTAAATTATCCAAGATTTTTACTTTAGATGATGCCGGTTTAAAGGAAAAGCTAAGGACTGAGGAAATTGAAGCCGTCAATAGATTGAAATCTATTGCGGATGGTGCTGGATTGGAAGCGGAAACGATCAGACAGGCCCGGGTTTTGGAGGGTTCTGTACGAAATACAGGTATCCATGCCTGTGGTGTTATTATTACACCAGACGATATTACTAATTTCGTTCCTGTTTCTTTGGCAAAAGACTCTGATCTTTATGTGACGCAGTTCGATAACCACGTTGTTGAAAGTGCCGGTTTGCTGAAAATGGACTTTTTGGGTTTAAAGACACTGACACTGATTAAAGATACGGTTGAAAATGTCAAATTAAGTCATGGTATTGTGCTGGATCCGGATCAGTTTCCGATCGACGATGAGCTTACGTATGAGCTCTTTCAGCGTGGAGAAACCATAGGGGTGTTCCAGTATGAATCTCCTGGAATGCAGAAATACATGCGCGACCTTAAGCCGACAGTATTTGCCGATTTGATTGCGATGAATGCACTCTATCGTCCGGGACCAATCGAATATATTCCAAGTTTTATTAAGCGTAAGCACGGTATAGACCCCATTGTTTACGATTTGGATGCTTGTGAGGAATACCTCAAGGAAACCTACGGTATTACAGTCTACCAGGAGCAGGTTATGCTCTTGTCCCAGAAGCTTGCGGGATTTTCAAAAGGTGATGCCGATGTCTTGCGTAAGGCTATGGGTAAGAAGCAAAAGGCTGTACTCGATAAGATGAAGCCGAAGTTTGTTTCGCAGGCAGAGGAGAAAGGGCATAATGCAAAAGTTCTGGAGAAGATTTGGACCGACTGGGAAGCTTTTGCGAGTTATGCATTTAATAAATCCCACTCGACCTGTTATGCTTGGGTTGCTTATCAGACCGCTTATTTAAAAGCGCATTTTCCTGCGGAATACATGGCTGCGGTACTTTCCAATAACATGAATGATATCAAGCAGGTGACATTCTTTATGGAGGAATGTAAACGAATGGGCTTGCAGGTATTGGGGCCAGATGTGAATGAATCCTATTATAAGTTTACGGTAAATGAATCTGGAGCTATTCGTTTTGGAATAGGTGCGGTGAAAGGTGTTGGGGCAGGAGCGGTAGACGCTATCGTGCAAACACGGCAATCAGGATTGTATAAATCTGTTTTTGATATGGCTAAACGAATCGATCTTCGTGCGGTCAACAAGAAAGCTTTTGAGAGTCTGGCTTATGCTGGAGGCTTTGATAGTTTTGAGAATACGCACCGTGCACAATATTTTCATTCGGATGAAAATTCAACAGGAATGGAAAAGGCGATCCGATTTGGCCAGCGCTTTAAGGAAAATGAAAGTTCGGCCCAAGCGAGCTTGTTTGGTGTAGGAGGGGCTGCAGAATTGCCTGAGCCGGTTTTGGCGCCATGTCCGCAATGGGGATTGATTGAAAAGCTTAAATATGAAAAAGATGTTATCGGTATTTATCTGACCAGTCACCCCTTGGATACCTACCGGTTTGAGATTGAACATTTTTGTCAGAATTCGGTGTCAGATTTGGCCTTGATCAATAAGGTTAAGGCGGCAGAGGTCGATGAAGAGACTTTGCTTGAGTTTAATCGGATCAAGAACAAAGAATTGGTGATTGGTGGTATTATCGCATCGGCAAACCATCGATTGACGAAGACGGGTAAGCCTTTTGCGTCATTTATCATCGAGGATTATAGTGATTCTTATGATATGGCAGTTTTCGGTGAAGAATATGTCAAGTTGAAGGGATATTTGCAAGAGGGATATTTTGTGCAATTGCGGGGTTTGGTACAGGAGCGTTTCAGACAGGTTGGAAATTGGGGCTTTGAGCTACGCAGTGTGCAGTTGCTTTCGGATCTTCGTGAGAAGATGGCGAAGAGTTTTACGATCAATATTCCTTTACCTAAGTTGAACGAAGCATTTCTTGATGGTATCAAGGATATACTGGCGCAAAATGAGATCGAGGGAGTTGTGCCAAATTGTCAATTAAAGTTTAAAATCTGGGATCCCCAAGATGAAATATCTGTCGAAATGCCAGCTAAAAGTCTGAAAATAAACCTAACAAATGAATTTTTGGACTGTATAGATAAGTTTGAAGGGATAAATTACCGATTGAATTAGTTTGGATTAGAATTTGTGTAATTAAGATTACAAATACATTGGTAGTAGTTACTATCTTTGTTTTATTGATTTTAGCAATTAAATAGTATTATAGATATAACTTCGGTTTATAAAATTAAAAGATTATGGCATTAGAAATTACAGATAGCAACTTTGAAGAAGTTGTCTTAAAAGCAGACAAACCAGTATTAATCGATTTTTGGGCAGAGTGGTGTGGTCCTTGCCGTATGGTAGGTCCTGTGGTTGAAGAATTGGCTAAGGATTATGAAGGTAAAGCTGTTGTAGGAAAAGTGAATGTAGATGAAAATCCAGAAATTTCTGTTCGTTATGGCATTCGTAATATTCCAGCTTTATTGTTCTTTAAAAATGGAGAAATCGTTGATAAACAAATTGGGGCTGTTCCAAAATCAGTATTGAACGAGAAATTGGAAAAACAATTAGCATAATTTAGCGAAGAAATTAAAAAAAAATAGCCTGAAACACAATGTTTCAGGTTATTTTTTTTAATTTTTTACTGTTTTTATCTTGTTTTTACGATTTTTTGTTTGTTTTTATACTGATTTTATTTTTTTATAGTGTTTTTTTGATATTATATGCTTGTTATTTCATGTTTTTTTTTGAGTTTTACTGATTTTTCTATCGATATTTTTGTTTTTTTAAGTTATTTGTGTTTTTTTTAGAAAAAAAATGAATTTAATTTGTAAAAATGAATATTTTTTGCTTCTTTTGAGTATTGAAATTGAGTTTCGAAAATAATTTGTTCCGATTTTCTTGATTTTGATAGTTTTTTTATGATTCGATAGTTTAAGAGTTGTTTTTTTGAAAAAAAATAGAGATTGATAAAGATTTTCCCTTTCAAATACCCTAGATTATGCCTCGCGTTGCTCTCCGTAACGCGAGTTTTTTTTGGGGGTAAAGTAGGGGTAAAACAAAAGCGGCTATCCGAAAGGATAGCCGCTTTATATTATTGACTAAATAAACTGAATTATTCAGCAATTACTTCGAAAGGAACTTGAACTTTCACTTCTTTGTGTAAGTTTAAGTTAGCGATGTATTCACCTAATTCTTTAGGTTCAACTTCGAAAGTGATACGACGACGATCTACATCAAAACCTTTTGCTTTCAACGCATCAGCAATTTGGATGCTGTTTACTTTACCAAAGATTTTACCAGATTCACCTGCTTTAGCACCAATTGAAAGTTTGATAGCTTCCAATTTACCTGCTAATTCAGTAGCGTCTTTTTTGATTTTTTCTTGTTTGAACTGAGCTTGTTTGATGTTCTCAGCTAAAACTTTCTTTGCAGATTCAGTCGCTTGGATAGCAAATCCTTGCGGGATTAAGTAGTTACGACCGAAACCTGGTTTTACATTAACGATATCGTTTTGCTCACCTAAGCCTTTGATATCTTGTTTTAAAATTACTTCCATTCTCTATCGTCCTCCTTATTTAATTGCATCAGCTAAGTAAGGTAATAAGCCGATGTGACGAGCACGTTTAACAGCTTGAGCTACTTTACGTTGAAATTTCAAAGATGTACCAGTTAAACGACGAGGTAAGATTTTACCTTGATCATTTACAAATTTCATCAAGAAGTTAGCATCTTTATAATCGATATATTTGATACCATTCTTTTTGAAACGACAGTATTTTTTACGGTTGTCCTCTACTTTAGGAGCAGTTACGTATTGGATATTTTCGTTAGCCATTAGTTTGCGCCCTCCTCAGTTTTAGTTTCAGCTTTTTTGTTGAATGCACCGCTACGTTTTTTCTCGTTGTATGCTTTGGCATGTTTGTCTAAGCTTACAGTCAAGAAACGCATAATGCGCTCATCACGTTTGTATTCAACCTCTAATTTATTGATTAATTCACCTGGAGCCTTGAATTCAGTTAAGTGATAAAATCCAGTAGTTTTTTTCTGGATTGGATACGCTAATTTTTTCAAACCCCAATTGTCTTCAGCGACAATCTCGGCTCCGCCTTCTGTTAAGATGTTTTTGAATTTTGCGATTACTTCTTTCGCAGCATCATCAGAAAGCAACGGGGTAAGAACGATTACAGATTCGTACTGTTGCATTTTGTTAATTAATTTTGTTATTTAAAATTCCACTTTTGTGGAAGTGCAAAGGTAGTTATTATATTGTTATGTTGCAATGCTTTGAAATAAAAAAGTTTAGACCCTTTCCTGGGATCTAAACTTTTTCTCAAACGAATTCGACTATATCTTAGTTCAATTTCTTTAATTCTTCTTTGATAGCTGCCTGGATTTTTTCGCTAACAGGCACTAAAGGAAGCCTTAATTGATCTTTTCCAATCCCCAATTCCTGCAGAATGTATTTTACACCAGCTGGGTTTCCTTCAATAAAACATAGATCTGTGATGTTAAGAAGTTCATTGTGGATTGATCTAGCTTCGGCATAATTGCCTTCAGCACATAACTTCGCTAATGTGGCTACCTTTTTCGGTAACGCATTTCCGATCACTGAAATGATACCAGCAGCGCCAAGCGACATCATCGGCAAGGTAACCGGATCGTCTCCGGAAATCAATAGAAATTCTGCTGGTTTATCCCGTAGAATTTCGCTGAATTGTGCAAAATTGCCGGAAGCTTCTTTGATGGCTACGATATTCGAAAAATCATTGGCCAGTCGCAATGTTGTCTGTGCTGTTATATTGCTACCCGTACGTCCAGGTACATTGTATAAAATAACCGGAAGTGGAGAGGCGCTTGCAACAGCCTTATAATGCTGGTAAATGCCTTCTTGTGTTGGTTTGTTGTAGTAAGGAGATACCGATAGAATTGCGCAAAAACCTGTTGGATCAAAGTTTTTAATTTGCTCCACAATTTCGGCTGTATTATTTCCACCAATTCCAGCAACCAAGGGTAGTCTACCGTTCACGCGCTTGACAGTAAAATCCCAGATGCGCTTTCGTTCATCATTGGTTAAAGTGGCAACTTCTCCAGTTGTACCTAAAGAAACCAAATAATCCATACCTTCGTTGATTTGCAAGTCAATTAGCTGACCTAATGCTTCGAAATCAACAGATTCATCTGAGTTAAAAGGAGTGACTAATGCTACTCCTGCGCCGTGAAGCTCGTTCATCTTGTTTTTGTATTTATATAAATTTAATTAAAAAAACTTACTTGGGATTAATGAGTTCAAATAGTTCTTGATCATTAATCATCGGGATACCCAATTTTTCAGCCTTCGCTAGTTTGGACGGTCCCATTTTATCTCCTGCCACGAGATAGCTTAGTTTGGCAGAAATGGAAGATAACATCTTTCCGCCATTGCTTTCAATTACAGCTGCCAGCTCTTCACGTGAATGTTCTGCAAATACACCGGAAATCAGAAAAGTTTTCCCTTCAAGTGAATTGCTCGCCAGGATAATCTCCTTTTCCTCAATTTCGAAATTTAAGCCATAATTCCGCAGTGCAAAAATCTGTTGTTGATGAATTGGATTGTCTAAGTATTCTTTGACGCTCTCCGCGATACGGCGTCCAATATCTTGTACTCCTTCGATTTCTTCTGTTGAGGCTTGGGCTAGCGCATCAATATTTTTGAAATGCTGCGCCAATTTTTTTGCAATTGTCTCGCCGACATGACGTATTCCAAGCGAAAACAAAACTTTTTCAAAGGGTTTTTCTTTGGATTTTTCAATGCCATTGAGCATGTTATCGATTGATTTTTGACCGAAACGTTCCAGTTGTTGTAGGTCATCTTGATGGTCTTTCAGGCCATAGATGTCAACGATGTTGTGTAGCAAACCTTTCTTGAAGAAAGTATCCACGGTCTCATCTCCCATTCCTTCGATATCCATCATTTTTCTTCCGATAAAATGTTGCATTTTGCCAACAATTTGCGGCGGACATCCAGTTTCATTCGGGCAGTAGTGTACTGCTTCCCCTTCTTGCCGTATAAGTACTGTGCCACATTCCGGACAGGAAGTCGGGTAGACAAAACTTGTCGATCCCGATAACCTTTTGTCGAGGTTTACCCCAATTATTTTAGGGATAATTTCGCCCCCTTTTTCCACAAAAACAGTGTCATCTTCGTGTAGGTCGAGACGTGCGATTTCATTTGCATTGTGTAAGGAAGCGCGTTTTACGGTTGTGCCTGCCAGCTGTACAGGTTGAAGATTGGCAACAGGTGTAACAGCGCCGGTACGTCCAACTTGATAACTAATCGAGTTAAGAATGGTTTCTACACGCTCGGCTTTGAATTTATAGGATATTGCCCAACGTGGATTTTTGGCCGTAAAGCCAAGCTCTTCCTGTTGTGCGTAATCATTTACTTTAATAACGATTCCATCAATTTCATATCCTAGGTTGTGACGTTCGACATCCCAATAGTCAATAAATGCAAAAACATCGGTTAATGTGCTGCATTTTCTGCTATGCTCGCTGACGTGGAATCCCCAGTCTTTGACATGGTTTAAGCTATTCCAATGATCGTGAAATAGATTTGTTCTGTTGTCGCAGTACAAAAAGTAAAGGAAACAGTCCAATGGGCGCTTGGCAACTTCAGCAGAATCTTGGAGTTTGATGGTTCCAGAAGCGAAATTTCTTGGGTTGGCATAGGTTTGCTCCTCATTATCGGCTCGTTCCTTATTCAGGCGGAGAAAAGCTGATTTATGCATAAATATTTCACCTCGTATTTCGAATTGATCTGGATAATCTCCTTCTTTGAGTTTGATCGGGATAGAACGAATCGTTTTAACGTTGTTGGTGACAACATCGCCTTGTGTACCATCCCCGCGTGTAACGGCTTTACTTAGTAAGCCATTTTCATAAGTCAAGCTGATGGATAAACCGTCAAATTTTAATTCACAAACATACTCGAACTGATCGCCGATGATTTTGCGGATCCGCTGGTCGAAGTCAAGTAATTCCTCCTGATTGTATGTGTTGCCCAATGAAAGCATTGGCCAGCGGTGTTTTTCCGTTTGAAATCGGGAGGTAATGTCTCCACCAATACGCTGTGTAGGGGAGTTGGGGTCGGCAAAGTTGGGATATTGAGCTTCCAGCGCTTCGAGTTCCTTTAATTTGAGGTCGAAGTCGTAGTCCGAAATAACACTGTTCGCCAATACATAGTATTGATAGTTATAATGGTTGAGCTCTGCCGTTAAGTCTTTTATCTTTTTTTCAATATCCATCACCAACATTTTGCAAAATTACAAATAAAAAGTACGTTTAAATAAAATAAATAAAGAATCTTGTTGTAATGACTGCTTTATTTTTAAAATGCGGTTTTCTGCATTTTGTGTTTTGGGAAAATAATATGCTATTTAAAATCCTCTGGATTTAGCTGTGAAAATTTATGTTTGTTATTTGTGTAAAAATCAATGATAATTGATTTTCTGTAATGCCCTTTTGTATTTTCTTTCGCCTTGTATTTTTTTCGTTTTTTAGCATTTTTGAAAATATTCAAGAAGAAATACTGATGCGCACGACTGATTGCCCAAGCATCCTTAGGTTTTCTGTCGATCAGAAACTTAGCAAGGGCAGCAAAGTCAAACCAAAGCCTGATGAAAATAATCCATATGGCTTTGCCTAACGGAAGGTTTTTTTGCAGCATGACCATATTATTCCTAAAATTGAGGTAAGTCTTTTTGGGATTACTTGCATTGAGGGTTCCTCCACCAACATGATAAACAACAGATTTAGGGCAATAACCTATGCCGTAGCCCATTTTCTTTAATCGCCAACACAGGTCGATTTCCTCCATATGAGCAAAGAAATCTTCATCAAGGCCATCTGCTTCCTTCCAGGCTTTTGAGCGAATAAAAAGCGCAGCTCCAGATGCCCAAAAGATCTCAGATTCCTTATCGTACTGTCCCGCATCATCTTCTACGTCATGTAGGATTCTCCCTTTGCAGAATGGAAAGCCAAAGTAATCCAGATAGCCACCGGCGGCTCCGGCATGTTCGAACTTCTGCTTGTCATGAAATGAGCGTATTTTTGGCTGTGCTGCTGCCAGGGAAGGGTTTCTTTCCAAGTACTCAATCACTGGTTCAATCCAGTTTTGGCTCACTTCGACATCCGAATTCAGGAGTACATAGTAATCAGCATCTACACGCTGCAGTATTTTGTTATAACCTCCTGCGAAGCCATAGTTTTTATCATTTTCAAGTATAGTAATCGTCGGATAGTACTGTTTCACAAATGAAATTGAATCATCATCGGAGGCATTGTCTCCAATGACAAATTCGACATTCGGATACGAACTATTATATACGGATGGCAAAAATTTTTCCAGGAAAAATCGACCATTCCAATTGAGGATAACGACAGCTACTTTGGGTAATTTACTCATTTTCTACGTTTTCTTTTCCAGCGATTATGTGACCATAACCAATATTCTGGGTTTTCACGAATAAGCTGTTCAGCAAATTGATTGTGTATATCGGTAATTTCATGCTCGCCAAAGCCACTTGGATCTTCGATTAAAGTAACGAATTTACAGAAATACTGCCCTCTTTTGGGCTTTCTTCCGATATAACAATAGACCACAGGTGCTTTACTTATTCTAGAAAGTCTTTCGGCTCCTGTATAGACCAATGTTTCCTGATTTAGCCAATTAATAAAATAATCGGAATCCGAATACAGCGGTGTTTGATCCGCAACGAGTATACTGATATTGGGCTGGCCCTTCAACTTGACGATATGACGGAGTATTTGTTTCATTGGTACCATTTCGGCGCCAAACCGTCCCCGCATGTCATTGTACACCGTGTCAATGTCTTTGTTGTTGAGTGGTTTGTATACTATCAGTGTAGGGAAGTTTGTGATTAAACTCAAACGGTGAATACCAAGCTCCCAATTGGCATAATGTGAAGTCACCCCGATTACGTTTTTGCCTGCCTCGAGGTGTCTCGTCAATTCTTCTACATCTTCCAAAGTCATCTTTTTCTTGACTTCCTCAGCCGTAATCGTTTTCAATTTGATCGATTCGACAAGGAGATCCGGGAAAAAACGGTAAAACTTTTTGGCGATAACCAGGCGTTCTTTATCCGTTTTTTCTGGAAAAGCATTCTTTAAGTTTTGAAATACAATATTCTTCCTATATCCAATCATATAGTAGAGTATGTAATAAAGCCCATCGGAGATCAAATATAGAAACCAATAGGGGAGAAGAGAGATGATATAGATTAATGCGTTTAACGCTTTTTGTTTCATGCTATAGCTAAAATTCCCAGTGTTCTTTACAAATATCCTTAATTTAAGTTATTTTTGCGTCACTTATAACAAAAATCATCAGTTTTTATGGAATCGCAGTTATTACTTCCGGCATGTTATCTTCCACCAATATCTTATTTTCATACAATACAAGAGCATAATCTTCCTTTGTTCATCGAGAAATACGAGCATTTTCAAAAGCAGAGCTATCGTACGCGGGCACGCATTGCTTCAGCAAATGGTGTGCAGGATTTGATCGTACCCATTCAACATGGCAATAAAGAACGAGTTCCCATGAAAGATATTCGGATAAGTTATGAATTTAACTGGCAACGTTTACACTGGTTAAGTATACAGACCGCTTACCGGAGTTCTGCATATTTTGAGTATTATGAGGATGATTTTATACGGTTTTACGAAGGTAAATATGACTATCTCGTCGATTTTAATGTGGCACAGCTGGAGCTTATTCTAAAATCAATCAAACTTAAACGAACAATAGGGTTTACAGAAGCGTATGTGGCCGAGCCGTTAGAAGCGATCGATTTCCGCAACCTTATACATCCCAAAAAAGAAAGTATATGGCCTGATCCAAAAGAATATTATCAGGTTTTCTCTGATAAAAATGGATTTTACCCAGATTTGAGTATTATCGATTTGTTGTTCAACCAAGGGCCGCAATCAAAAAGTTATCTATAGTCGGACGATTTTTTGAACAAAATGCGTTTAATATTGTTGTTATTCAATATTGAACGCATTTAAATGAAACAATTCTTTTTTACTTTTCTCCTTCTTTCTTTGTGTTGGAGCTCTATACGGGCTCAGGGCGGCGTTGATACGATACATTATCGAAAAGTTTACTATTGGGGTACAACCGGAATGGGTTTTCCGATCGGGAAAACCAAAGATATACTTTCGCCAAAGTTTTCGGGTAGTATTGGTTTAGATATATCCCTGAAAAATTCAATGTTTTTTGTATCCCCCACGCTTTATACACTTTCATTTAAGTACAAACAACCCTTAATTGATCCCGATTTCGAATACCGCATAGAAGATGCCAATACGAATTTCTATACTTTTTCATTCTCGGGCGGGATTAGGAAACAGATGCGTAGACTGAATATCTACGGTTTTGCTGGGCCTGGCGTTGGTCTGGCGAGTGAGCCGAGAGCGCGTGTGCTGGCAGATCAAAAGCTCGTCAAGATGGAGAATAAAAATCATCTGAATTTTTCCAGTAAATTGGGGGCTGGCGCAGATTACAAATTTAATGGCTTCTTTTTAGGGCTCGAACTTGGTTATCTCCATAATTTTAGGAAGATACAGGATAGGCCTGTTAATATTTTTACCGTCATGATCGGGTTAAAATCCGATATCACGCAGATTGGAGACAAAGTCATTGACGTCATCGGTATAGACGGTTCCATCAGTGGTAAAAAAGACAAAAAATAAATTTATTGTTTTAAGACCTGAATGGTGTCTCCAACATGTGCTTCGGCGTCGCTTCCTGTTTTTTTAACTTTTTCCGTCTGTTCAACCGCTACCGCAAATGTGGAAGGCACAATGCCCGCGCCAAATTTAATGGCATAAAACTTGGTGAATTCTGCCCCAAAATACAATATCGCAGCCGAATAGTAGATCCATAATAACATGACAATTATCGATCCTGCGGCTCCATAAAAGCTGGCTGTGGAAGAGAGATTCAGATAGATTGAAATGCCGTACCGGCCTAACATGAAAAGTAAACCTGTAAAAATGGCTCCCCCGAGCATGTCTCTGAATTTTACTTTGGCATCGGGAAGGAAAGAAAAGATAAAGCCAAATAAAATGACAATGACCGAGAAAGTGATGCCTGTATTTACCCACGAGATAAGCGCAATGGGAATAAAGGGAAAATAGGTCATAACTAAATTGGTCACGGCAACGATAACTCCATTGATCATGAGTGAAGCAATTAGTAAAAAGCCCAAGGCGATCACGATGGAAAAAGAAATCAATCTATTGATGATCAATTTTAACCAGCCTTTTTTGGGTTTCGGTTTTACTTTCCAGATATTGTTTATGGAGTCTTGTATATCAACGAATAAGGTCGTAGAGGAGAGAATCAATGTAACAATGCCTATCGTGATCCCCATATTAGATTTATTCTCGAAAGTTATCTTTTGAAGATAGGACTGGATCTGCGTTGTTACATCCTGTCCAAAAAGAACCATGACTTCCTCCAACACCTGATCCTGCGCCGAAGATCCACTCTGAAGATGTTCTCCGTAGAAGAAGCCGATACACCAGATCACAATCATAAGAAGTGGGCCGATGGAGAAGACAGTATAGTAAGCCAATGAAGCACTCTTCTTCATACATTTGTCATCATTGAATCCATTAAAGGCATCAACTAAGACATGCCAAATGTTTTTCCAGTAGGCGAGTGTAAATAAATCTCGTAGTGTAACGTGCTTCATAATAAGATGATCAGCCCCAATAATCGTGCAAATTGCTATTCTTGGTTTTGTTCCTGATACAATTTGTCGATTACGGCTTCGTTCTCTTTTAAAATAATTTTTCGTTTTAAACTCAATTTTGGTGTCAATTGACCGTCGTTGATTGTCCATTCCTTTGGAAGAAGGATAAATTTCTTGACAATTTCCCAATGCCCAAAGTTAGTAGATAATCGGTTAATTTCTTCCTGATATTTTTGGATTACTTCTGGATTTTTGATGATTTCTTCGTTTGAACCACTGGAAATACCTTTTTGGCTTGCCCATTTTGACAGCACATCAAATGCAGGAACAATCAAGGCTCCAGGAAATTTTCTATTTTCTCCGAAAACCATGACTTGTCCGATTAAGGTAGATTCCATGAGTTTGTTTTCAATGGATTGGGGGGCAATATATTTACCACCTGCCGTCTTAAACATTTCCTTTTTTCGATCGGTGATTTTAAGGAAACCATCGGATGTTATTTCTCCGATGTCGCCTGTTTTGAAGAATCCATGATCGTCAAAAGCCTCTTTCGTGGCTTCTTCATTTTTATAATAGCCAGTCGTGATACTAGGACCTTTGACAAGGATTTCGCCATCTGAAGCAATTTTAACTTCTAAGTTTTTGAGGGGTTTCCCTACTGTCCCAAATTTCAATCCATTGGGTAGGTAGGAGTTTACCGCAATTACGGGGGAGGTTTCAGTTAATCCATAACCTTCGAGCACTTTAAGTCCAGCAGCCCAGAATACACGCGCTAAACGTTCTTGAAGGGCAGCGCCACCTGACACGATAATTTTAATATTTCCGCCAAGAGCTTCTTGCCATTTGGAAAATATGAGTTTTCTAGCAATCGCAAGTTTGAGATTGTAAAGCGGTCCATTTCGTTCAGGTTCTTGAAATTTCAGGCCGAGATCAACAGCCCAGAAGAAAATTTTCTTTTTTAATCCCGTTAAGGCTTTCCCTTTTTCAATAATCTTATCGTATACTTTTTCCAGTACACGCGGTACTGTGGTGAAGACATCCGGTTTGACATCGTTGATATCGGCAACGACATTGTCTAAGGTTTCCGAAAAATAAATCTGAATTCCTTTCGAATAGTACATATATACTACCATGCGTTCAAAGATATGGCATAGCGGAAGAAAGCTTAGCGCCGTTTTGAAATCTGATCGGATGAGATGATTGCAGGCCAAGACGTTGCTGTATACATTTTTGTGGGACAAGTATACGCCTTTAGGGCGTCCTGTGGTACCTGAAGTGTAAATTAAGGTTAGCAGATCATCTTCTGTGACTGCATCACGAAGCGGAGCTAGATCAGTTGAGTCATCTTTTGCTGTTTCGATGAATGTTTTTAGCTGGGTATAATTTTCAATGGCATCAAAAGTATACAGTTGTGGGTGTATACCGTGCTCCCTGATCGCTTGTTCAATACGGTTTGTCAATTCGCTGTTGCTGACAAAGAGTACATTGACATCCGAGTCATTCACGATAAATGAAAGATCCTGTGCAGATAATGTGGGATAGAGGGGAACAGTTGCGAGACCGATTTGATTGCAGGCAAAATCAACTAAATTCCATTCGGGACGGTTGCCGGACATGATTCCGACCCGATCACCTTTTTTGAGGCCTAGTTTCAGTAACGCCCTGCTTAAGGTGTCAATCGCGTCGGTGTACTCTCTGGTAGAATACGTTTTCCACTGGCCGTTTCCATCTCGACCTGCCACCATGATGTCCTTTGCGTATTTTTCTTTATATAAGGTTATAAAGTCAAAAATTCTGCCCATATCACTTGAGTTTATTTGGTTACTACTACATGCTGTATTGATCTAAATATACAGAAATAAAGTTGGATAATTCGGGATTATTGTCATAACAAATTAAACATTGTTTCGTTATAGCTGTAGTGGATATTTACTCTATTGAAAAGGTCCTTCATAGGGGAAGTTCTGGTAAATAGTTTTTATGTGCACTGCAATTATATTGCATATAAAAAGCAATTTATCTATGTTTGAAAAAAATGTAAAGCAAAAAAGCGTACGATTTTTATGAGAAAAATATTTTTGGCTGTCGGTGGAATGCTGATGTTTGGAGCATTATCCAATAGAGCTATGGCTCAGTTGGACAATAAGGGTGCTATTGGTGGACGTTTTGGGTCTGCTCAGGGAATTACATATCGTCATACGCTTAACTCGGACCATGCATTGGAGGCTATCATGAGCATTCAGAGCAATTCTGATTTCCGCCGTTTCCGCGTTGTTGGTTTATATGAAATCTATAAACCATTGACTGGAGGATTCAATTGGTATTATGGTTTCGGTGGTAGCGTAGGCTCTTATAAAGAGAAAGATAAAATTATAGATGGTCAACGTCATTCGTTTGACTCACAACTCAATTTAAGTATCGACGGTATTGTTGGTATTGAATATAATATTCCCCAAGCTCCATTTCAGATCTCATTGGATGTAAAACCTTATTTCGATTTTCTAAACGAATCCAGTATCAAATTATTTGATCCGATCGGTTTTTCGGTAAGATATAAATTTTAAAAAAGAATAGCGGGATCTCCCGCTATTCTTTTTTAATTTTAATACTAGTACTTTCGTGTTATGCCATCCAGATTTTACCCAGCAATTCCTGTAAAAAGGTTTGTTCTTTGAGCGGACGGATTTCATATATCTTTTTATTGCTCTTTCTGATCTGAACAGGTATTTCACGCACTAAACCATCTCGTGCCACCAGGAAGTTTAATGTTTCCCCCTCTTTAGCATGTTGAACAATGAAATCAATTTCCTTGTCTTTCACGTCGAGCCTGTTATTATTAATTGCAATCAGTTCGTCTTTTACATTCAATCCGGCGCCATACGCACCAGAGCCTTTTTCCACTGTTGCTACCGAAATTAACCCATCCACTTTGTTGGTCGTAATGCCGAATGTCAATGTGTTGTTATCAATATTGGTATCCACAATTTCGTAACCAACGAGATTAAAATAATCGTTATAATCCAGTTCTCCGTCCTGATGGGCAGCATTGAAAATGTCGTCTAACGACGTGCCTGCGATGCGTTCAGCAAGGCTTCTCAATTCATTTTCTTCAAATCCGCGATCAAGTTTTAGGTAGAACTCCTCATAAGCCTCACGGATAACATCATCCAATTTTAGTCGACCTTCTGTAGCAGCGATAATTTTAATATCCAACAATGCTGTCAGCATTGCCCCCTTGTTGTAATAGGAAATTCCTGAATTCATCGAATTTTCATCAGGCCTATAATATTTAATCCAGGTATCGAAACTTGAGGCTGCGGCAGACTGTATCGCATGACCCGGTCGGTTCAGTACAATATTGAAATCGTTAGCTAGCAAAGCGAGGTACTCTTTTTCATCATAAAATCCACAGCGTTTAATAATTAAATTATCATAATATGAAGTGAATCCTTCCATGATCCAGAGGCCTGTGGTATAGTTCTCGCCATCGTAATTAAACGGTCCTAATGCTTTTGGACGTAAGCGCTTGACATTCCATAAGTGAAAATATTCATGTGCAACGAGACTCAAATAGTTTTTGTAGCTTGTCTCATTTAAATACGCATTCCTCGACGCTCCCAATACTGTTGAATTGAGATGTTCTAGGCCTCCACCTCCAGATTGGTAATTGTGGGTAATAATGACATATCGCTCATTGGGGTTCGAACCCCAGATGCGGGTTTCCTCTTCGACGATACGTGTGATATCTTTCGTCAGACGGTCTTTATCATAACTACCACCTCCGACCATGGCGCATTCATGCTCGACACCGGCAGCTTGGAATTTCCAGACATCTTGGTTACCCGCTTCGATGGGCGTATCGTATAATACGTCAAAATTTGGTGCATAAAACTTATGTTCTTCAATTTGTTCGAGTCCTGTTGATATACTTGCCCAAGAATCTTTTAGTGCTATGCTGACTGTTGAAGGACTGTCTATACGGCCATCGATATGAAAGAAAGTTGCCGTAGGCACAATAAAAGCATGATCACTATCGAAAAAGTTGGTACGCACAGAAACTTCAAAACCGTATACAGCGTAGATTACTTCGATTTGATCCAAAGATTCTGTGGGTATTCGCCAGGTATTTTTTGAAATTTTCTGATAGGAAATCGTATTTCCTGTTTTGTCAAATGATCGAAATCGTTCTACATTTTTAGCATATTCACGAATTAAATAAGATCCAGGAGACCAAACTGGCATTTTTAGATCGACATAAGGCTGGTTGAGCTTTGTGATGCTCATTTTTACTTCGATGTAATGAGCTTGTGCTTCTGAAAATGATACCTCAAAATGTATTTCGGGTATGTTGAAAGGGTCACTGTCCATGAAAGATGATTTTAGTATGAGCTTACAAAATTACAAGTATCGTACGCTTAACCAAACAAAAAAAAAGATTGTTGGTTCTACAATTATGAATCAGCTGCTTCCTGTCATCATTCTTTTAGTAGAAAAGAATGATGACAGGAAGCAGCTGATAGTATCCTCCAATATACATAAATTTATTTAAGAAATGAGGTATAATTCGATGGCAAAATTGCTGCTTTGGATAAAACGACGGTTTTAATTGGGCTGGGGAGATGAAGCAAAAAATCTGTTTTTTATCAGAATTTTTGCTAAGTTTGATACAGTAGTTTATAGGGGGAAAATAATCAAGAATTTGTATGATCTTAGTTGTTGATAGCGGCTCTTCAAAGTCGGATTGGAAGTTGGAATTGCCAGATAGTGCGCCTATCTCATTCAGTACAAATGGACTTAATCCTTTTTTTGTGAATGAAAAGGAAATCACACGTGTTATTAAGGAAATACCCGAAATTATTCCCTATGCCGATGAAGTTACTGAGTTGTATTTTTTTGGTGCGGGATGCATTACGCCCGATCGTCGGGAAATGGTTTCAAATGCATTGACACCCTTATTCGAAAACGCTTACATTTCTGTTGAGAACGATCTTTTTGGTAGTGCCTTAGCGACCTGTGGTAATAAAAAAGGTTATGTAGCGACATTGGGGACGGGGTCTGATTTGAGTTTTTTTGACGGGGAGGAGCTTATGCCCTCACATAATGGAAATGGCTACGTATTAGGTGATGAGGGGTCGGGGGCATATTTTGGAAAAAACCTGGTCAGGCTTTTTCTTTATGGCCGTATGCCGAAAGATCTGAACGAAAAATTTGCGAACAAATACAGAATCAATAAAGAGATTGTCATCAAAAATGTTTATCAAAAAGAACGTCCAAATGCTTTCTTAGCATCTTTTGCGCCGTTCATGTCCGATAATATTACCCATCCCTATATTATAGATCTGGTAAAGAGTGGATTTGAAGAATTTGTTCAAGCTTCAATTTTGACCTATCCCGACTATAATAAATATGCATGTCACTTTGTGGGTTCTATTGCGTATAGTTTTGATTTAATCTTGCGGGAAGTCTGTGAAGCACATCAGATACAGGTAGGGACCATTTTAAAATCTCCTATCAACGAGCTTTTTGATGCGGTATTGGAAAGAGAAAGTAATTCATTGTTAAGTCTTTAAAATAATTAAATATGATTATTGCAACTATTATGGTGTATATGTCAATGTTATTTGGCAATCCCAACTTTTATGATTTTAAGTTTACGACACTTGAAGGGCAAGAAGTGAAAATGTCCGATTTCAAGGGGAAGAAAATATTGATCGTGAATACAGCCTCGAAATGTGGTTTTACAAAACAGTACAAAGATCTGGAGGAATTGCACAAGACCTATGGCAATAAGCTCGTTATTATTGGCTTTCCGGCAAATAATTTTGGACAACAGGAACCGGGTTCAAATGCGCAGATTCAAGAGTTTTGTGAACAAAATTATGGTGTTGATTTTTTAATGGCCGAAAAGGTCGATGTAAAAGGAGATCAAATTTCACCCTTGTTTAAATATTTGACCGCTCAGGAGAACCCAGATTTTAAAGGTGATATCAAATGGAACTTTGAAAAGTTTTTGATTGATGAGAACGGCAAACTTGTCCATCGTTTCCGTTCTGCGACGAATCCGCTGGACCCTGCTATTGTAAACTGGGTGGAAAACAAGAAATAGTAAAAATAACAAAGTAAAAAAGCTGCAAAATCTGCAGCTTTTTTACTTTGTTATTGTCCAGTTGATCCGAAGGCTCCTGGTTTTGCCATAAACCGGGACAAGGCTCTATTTGATGGGTTTGGCTTTCGTTTATTTATTAAACTTTTGCCTATTTGATGTAAGCCGTTGCCTATTCAATGTAAGCATCGTACAGGGCGCTAATGCAGTCTTCAAGCAAAGGGTTGAAGTCATCGCTGTCGGGAATATTGCAGCCGTTTGTAATGACAATAAAGCCATATTTCTTTGCAGGGTTGAAAAATAGTGCACTATAAAGCCCGTAAGCCGAACCCGTATGGCCTGTCAAAGTAATCCCCGGTATAATTTTAGAATTATTCATCATAGCTAATCCATAGCCCGATTCCTTATTTACAGCGGTTTGCATAATCTTCGCATACTTTTTATCGATGATGTTTTTTCCCTTACTATGGCCGTAATTCATATGCATCATCATGTATTTAGCTAAATCTAAGGCAGATATTTTCATTCCACCTGTCGGAGAGAGCACAGGAGTGCTATAGCCCAAGATGTACTGATTGAGTTCCTCCCGACGTGGATTATAGGCACTGGGTTCTTCATGCGGTGTACCTTTAGCATCAAAGGAATATAAAGGAACAAATCTTCTTTGGTCCAAAGAGTCGATACAATAACCACCATATAGGTTGAGCGGTTTGAGGATATGGTTAACAATATAGCTGTCGACGCGTGTATTGGTCAGTTTCTCCAGAACAGCTCCTGCCATATTAAAATTGAGATTACAATATTGGTATTGTGTGCCGGGTTCATAAAGATTGTAGGAATCTTTCCAATTGGGGTTCTTGGATGGATTGATGACATCTAGGTTGAAGTAACCGTTTTTATCATTGATACTGGAGGTATGGGAAAGGATCATCCGGACGGTGATTTTTTTGCCTGGAAAATTCGGATTTCTGATTGGGAAACCTATCAAATCCCCGAAGTCGTCGTCGAGTTTGCATCGGCCATCCGCTATTAATTGCATCAATGATGTTGCGGTGAATGACTTTGAAATCGAAGCAATCCGAAAGAGGTCATTTTCTCCGAGAGGCGTTTTGGTTTCCAAGTTTTTGTAACCATAATTTTTGTGATACTCAATTTTATTGTTTTTGATGACGACCACACTGAGCCCTACGGCATTATACCGACGCATAATTTCTGTAAGATCATGATCAACCTGTGTGTGCTGGCCCAGCAAAACTGTGGGAACGAATAGAAAAATAAAGACGGCGAGTAGGAGCTTATACTTTCTCATTGGATTGATTAGTTGGGATGTTAGTTCTGGTATAAATGTAAGGAAATACTGATGAATAATAGAAATAGTTACAATGAATCCGTGCAGCATATCATAGTTGCTATACAGCTCAATCATGCTTTATTAGCTTAATAAACTATTTTTATTTAAAACTATTCTAAACAATAAAATTATATCGTATGTTTGCGCCGACAAATAATTTTTACGAACTCACAATTTATTAACATGAAAAGAACTTTTCTAGGACTTGTTTTAAGTCTAGGATTGGTAGGAGCAATTCATTTGGATGCATCGGCGCAAAGTAAGGGGATACATGGCCGTGTTAAAACCAAAGATGGTGCACCAATTGAATCGGCTACAGTAACCATAGTTTCTTTAGGTAGGTCTACTTCGACTTCAGGTGATGGAAGCTTCCATTTCTCTAATCTTCCGGATGGAACCTATACTATTCGGATCAAAAGTATCGGAAATGGAGTCGAGGAGCGTACTATAGAGGTTAAAAATGGAAAGGCGATGGCCGTGAATGTTGCTTTGAATATTTCTGAATCTCAATTGGAACAAGTGGAAGTCGTGGGCTACAACTCGCACAACAGCAAAACAGTGAATGTGGGTAAAGCAGGGATTATTGACCGGGATTTGCCGCAGAGTGTACAAATTATAAACGAACAGGTAATTGCGGATCAACAGGTTAATCGCCTGAGCGACGCGCTAAAAAATGCAAACGGTGTCGCGATGGGAGCGAACCGTGGTGGGGTCAACGAAAATTTTTACGCAAGGGGCTATAGCTTAGGCGGAAATAATATATTTAAGAATGGCGCGCGAACCAATAATGGAGGTTCGATTGAGGCGAGCACCTTAGAATCTGTCGAGATTTTAAAAGGAAGTTCTGCTTTGTTGTATGGCGGTGTATCTGGTGGGGCCGTTGTAAACCTAGTGACGAAAAAGCCTAAATTTTATTATGGAGGCGAAGCGTCAATGCGTGTAGGAAGTTATGACTTTTATAAACCAACAGTAGATGTGTATGGTCCAATCTCCAATAAAGTTGCATTCCGGGTTATCGGAACTTATGAAAAAGCGGGTAGCTTTAGGGATCAGGTCACATCAAAACGTACATATGTAAATCCTTCTGTTTTATATAAAATATCCGATAAAACTGATCTCAACTTTACATTCGATTACTTAAAAAGTGATTTTACGCCGGACTTTGGAATGGGGACCGTGGATGGTAAGTTGAATAATGAAGTTGGAAGAAACACTTTTATGAATGTGCCTTTTGCTTTCAACAGAACAAATACCTCAAACGGGCAGATCAATTTGAACCATAAGTTTAATGATTCATGGAATTTAAACGCAATAGCAAGTTACCAAACCTACGATCGTGATTACTATGGATCAGATCGGATTCAAGCGAATAAAAATGGAATTGCTCCACGGAATTTAACCCGATCCAAATCAAATGAGTTTACAGCCAATCAGCAATTGAATCTAACAGGAACTGTAAAAACAGGGGCGATCAAGCATAAGATCTTGGTGGGAGCAGATGCCGATCAGTCGCATTCAAATGCGTATGCCTATAAAATTGATGCATCTAAAAATGTGGGCGGTGTATACGATTCTATTTATGTCTTTAATCCCTCGCAAACTGCGCAGCATTTGGCTTCGGGAAATGGACTTCGGACAGATATGCCACAAGCGGATTTATTGACCAAAACAACGACGGATATCTTTCGTTATGGCGTATTTTTTCAGGACCTAATAGAAGTTACTGAACAATTTAAAGTGTTGGCTGGTATTCGCTACACGTATCAGCGTACACCTAATTCGGAAAAGTATACTTATGCGACGAATCAATCGGAAGAGATTATTAATCTAGATGGTCAAAAAAATCCGATTGGAGCAAAAGTGGATAAAGCATGGTCGCCTAAATTTGGATTGATCTATCAGCCGATCCGCTCATCAAGTGTCTATGTCACTTATGCAAATAACTTTACATCGAATTCGGGATATGATGTGAATTACCAACCGATGGCTCCCTCTATCATCGATCAGTATGAGGCCGGTGTGAAAAATGACTTTTTCAACGGTAGGTTATCCGCAAATGTTGCTTGGTATAGAATTAACAACAATCGCTTTGCCCAACAGTTATTGGTGCTTCCGAATGGAACAAGCAATAGCGATGCAAATATGAAAGAATTTTCTGGAAAGACGGCTTCAAGCGGATTGGAAGTTGATGTTACTGGAACCTTACTCCCAGGACTGAATGTAATTGCAGGTTATTCCTACAATTATATGCGTTATACCGAAACCAATCCGATTTCAAGTTATACAACCATCGTTGATGGTAAGGAGAAAGTGACTGAAATTTCTGGGAACGAAGAAAATGTACGTCTGGTAGGAACCACAGCACATACGGCTAATGGGACCGTGTTTTATACCATTCAAAATGGGACAGTTAAAGGACTGAAATTAGGTTTTTCCGCATTTTATACAGGTCGACGTAATGCAGGTTGGAATAATACTAAGATCAATGTACGCGATGGCCTCAATCGTCTGATCTCTGTTAGTCCATTTACGACCATAGATTTCTCCGCTGGTTATGCTTATAAAAACTGGAGTATTTTGGGTAAATTATCCAATATTACCAACGCGTTTAATTATTATATCCATGAAAACTATAGTGTGAATCCGATTCCACCGCGTAGTTTTATGGCAACGCTAGCGTATAAATTCGAGAAGAGGTAATATTGCTCTTCGATCCAAAAAAAAGGAGTCAGCAACATGCTGACTCCTTTTTTTATGCTGGAATTTCAATAGATGCCCCTTTAGGACGCATTGAAATCAATATACTCTTTCTGGATACAGGCTATAAATTCGCCTAATGCACTGTTTTTACTTTTTATATTAGAGACCAGGATCACTTCTGTTTTGCTATCCATATCTTCAAGCTTCATGATTTTTAGGTTTAAATGCGGGTATTGTTTGATGGTGGAATAGGGGACGACTGCCAGGCCCAACCCCTGTGCTACCAACTCAAGGATGGAAGACATCGAATTGCTCTGGTGTACAATCTTAGGTTCGAAGCCCATGCGATTACAGGTGTTAATAACAAGCCGGTGATATTCGGAGGCGTATTTCTGATTGAAAGAAATGAAACTTTCATTAAAAAAGTTGATCGCATTAAATTCCACCTGTGAAGGACCTACAATCACCATAGGGTCTTCGAAAAGAGGAGTGGTCAGCAATTCATTTGAATAAATTGGAGCGCGCATGATGCCTAGATCCAATTTTCCATTTTCCAACGCCAGCTTTTGCTTCTGTGTCGAAGTTTCAAAAAGACTAACCCTTAAGTATGGAAACTTTTGTTGAATTTGCTTCAATACTGTAGCAAGCATCTTTTTTGGTGTTGAACTGATATAGCCTAGTTTGAATTCTCCGGAGATATTGTTGTGAATCTGTTTGGTGATCGTTTTGCTGTGCTCTATGTTCTGCAGAATCTCTAACACTTCCTCCAAAAAGTATTTACCTGCTTCAGTTAGCTCGACACGTTTGTTGGTCCGGAAGAAAAGAATAACACCCAATTCGTCTTCTAGATCTTTAATCTGCCGGCTTAATGGGGGCTGGGACATAAATAAGCGTTCTGCTGCTCGGCCAAAATGAAGCTCTTCGGCTACTGTTTTGAAATAAATGAGATGTCGGATTTCCATCGATACTTTTTTGGTATGAATTGATGACAAAATAAATATTTTTAATGAATTCCAGTTAGTCCTACCTTTAAATTATTAAAAATTAATGGATGAAATGCCCGACGGACTGTAAGATACAGCTGTAGGGGGAATCTATCTGAACTTTAGAGCATAGACAATTTAGAGATGAACAAAGCTACACTACAGGAGATTGAAACACGGTTTGACAATGATGTCGAACGGTTCTCAAATTTAGAAACAGGTCAAGCAACCACATTGGATGCGGTATGGAATATGGAGCTTATTACGGATGCCATTGTCAGTCTTTATCCAAACGCTCAAAATATATTGGACATTGGATGTGGGGCTGGCAATTACGACGTAAAACTATTGCAAAAATTGGAGTCTAATCCAAATGTTAGTCTGTTGGACCTGAGCCAGCCCATGTTAAATAGGGCAAAGGAACGCGTTGGAAAATTGACCAACGGAGAAATTCATTTGATTAAAGGCGACTTTCGTACTGCTGCTTTGGAAGAAGACAAATTTGATGTCATCATCGCAACATCCGTTTTACATCATCTTCGAGATGATAAAGATTGGGAAAATGCGTTTGGCAAGCTGTTCCGCTTATTGAGAACCGGGGGAAGTGTGTGGATTTTTGATTTGATTGAGCAAAATAATGAACAGCTTCAAAAATTAATTTATAGAGAAAAATATGGTGAATACTTAACTAGCCTGAAGGATGAACAGTACCGTGATCATGTTTTTGACTATATTGAACACGAGGATACACCAAGATCGCTGATTTATCAACTCAACTTATTGACACAAGTTGGCTTTAAAAATGTTGATGTTTTACATAAAAACCTTTGTTTTGCTTCTTATATGGGATTCAAATAGGGGCTGGAAAAAAGTGTAAAATAAATAAGGCGATACGGGGAGTATCGCCATAAAATCACACTAACTATTAAAAAACCTATAGGACTAGGAATTTACAAATTCAATAAACCAATGTATGTCTCATCCCACGCTCCTCTACTTTTATTCCTCGTCACATGCGAGATGTCAAATAAATAATAAAATGTAATTATTAAGGTCAATACTTTAAAAAAATCAAGTATTTCCATTGGTTTACGTAAAGATATGTCTTTATTTTTTAAATACAAATAAAAATGATGAAAATTGAAAAATTATTATTATTTGACCGTTTTTAAGAATTCTTCCCAGGCGATCTGATCTGTTTTGAAGGTCAAATCTTCCGTTAACACCGATTCAATCGGTACCCATCGAAAAGACTGAAGCTTATTATCTTCAGGTTTCTGATCAGGATCGAAGTCAAAGGCTTTGTTAGTCGTTCTGATCTGAATAGCTGAGGTATTCTTGACCTGATAGTAAATCGATATGATTTGGCTATCGTTAAAACTTGATTTCTCATAAAAGTCTGTGGTGTAAATATGTTTAACCACAGCAATGTCAAAAGCACATTCTTCCTGATACTCCCGGATCAAAGCATCCAATAAGCCTTCCCCGTATTCTAAGCCCCCACCAGGGAATTTGGTAAATGAAACATTTTCCGTTCTTTCGTCGCTGATCAATACCTCTTGATTTTCATTGATCAATATTCCGTACACTCTTACGTTAAATGGAAACATGGATTAATTATGTTTGTATATATTTTAGTTTCTGTCTTTTACAGTGGCATAAAACCATTGTCTACTGCAAATTCATCCAATCCGATATAAGAATAATGTCTCGGAAGAAACCAGCCAATTGCTTCCATGATGTTGGTGAATTCTTTTTCAGTCCTGAATTGGTTCGCAGCGATATTGAATGCCAAATCTTGTGAAGCATTTTCTTCATCTTTATAATTACGCGCAATGAGCATCACCTTTGCATTCTTTACGCCATAATAATCTAAAAATTCACGTAATTGGTTGCGGACAGCCTGTGGAAGAATGGTCTCGGCAGGTTGCCCCACCAATATTTCTTCATCTTGACCGATAATCGTTTGTTCATTTTTCTTTGAGAAAACACTATCATCTGTATAAAACTCTCCGTTTAAAAAGTAGTTAACCAAGTCGCCGTAGGTGAATACCCAGTCGGGGTTTTCATTTTGTGTATTGATAGCAATACCAAAACCTTTTGGCAACACGTAATCCTTCAGCCGATTTTTAATGACAAAGGCCTGAAAGTTCTGATCTTTCGGAACACTTTCGAGTTGAAAATAGGGGAACCCATCAGGACCAACAACCACTTCTGTTTCTGCTAATTTTAAGGTGCATTCAGCAATATTAGCCAGAAAAATATCACGCCACTCTTCATCCCGCTCTTCAAAGGGAACTTCCATCAGGCTATTTATTATAATCGTTTTTTCCAGGTCTCCCAAACGATTATCATTCGCATTGTTGCTATCGTCAAATAAATGTATTGTACTCATCTCGGATTGTGATTTTTTGATTTGCTGGTAAAAGTAAAAGAATATTTATTAATTAACGACGTTTTCTTGATTTCGAACCGCCTTTTCGTTGATTGTTTTGGCTGCTAGAACGCATTTTCTCCCAGCTCAATAAATAAGGATGTTGATCGTCAATTTTAATTTGCCGTTTTAAGGATAACTGTAATTTTATCCACTTTTCATTGTCCTCCGCATCGCAAAAGGTAAATGCTTTTCCCTCTGCTTCCGAACGACCTGTTCGACCGATTCGATGCGTATAGAGCTCGGCGGAATCCGGAATTTCGTAGTTGATGATAGCTTCTAGGTTCGGAAAATCTACCCCTCGAGCCAAAAGGTCCGTCGCAATTAATACACGTACCTCTTTTTGTCTGAATTTAGTAATAATCTCTTCTCGTTTTTGCTGCGCTATATCGCCATATAATGCCGAGCAAGAAATGCCATTTCGATCTAAATCTGTTGCGATGCGTTCGACAGCATGAACTGTTCGCGTGAAAACGATTACTTGCTGTGCAATACGGTTTTCAAGGAGATAACGCAGAAGGGTCTTTTTATCATTTTTATCAACATAGAGGACAGATTCTTCTATTTGACCCTTTTTGGCCGTTGTTTCTAGGTTGATCTCAACAGGGGTACTTAATCTTTTTCGAACAATTTTTTCGATTTCAGGGGTTTTCGTAGCTGAACTGAAAATGGTTTGTCTCTCAGCAGGCAATGTGCTGATGATTTTATTGATTTCTTTCGTGAAACCGAGATCTAACAATTGATCGAATTCATCGATCACCAGGATATCTATCGTTTTTAGATCGATAATGCCTTGTTCAATAAAATCCAGCAAACGTCCTGGAGTCGCAAGGACCATCTGGGCTTTCGGATAAACGTCGAGTTGACTTTCATAAGTTCCGCCACCATAGAAGCTGGCGATAGTCAACTCCATTCCATCGATAAGCCCCGATATGCGCTGTTTGGTCTGTATACAAAGTTCCCGTGTAGGAAGGAGTATAAGGACCGATAAGTGATCTGGGGTAATCTTGGTTCTTAAGCGCTGAATAATAGGGACGGCGAAAGCCTCCGTTTTTCCCGTGCCGGTTGGGGCAATCGCCAAACAGTCTCTACCTTCTAAAATGGCGGGGATAGCTATTTCTTGAATAGGTGTAAGCGAAGAAAGCTTTTGTTTTTCAAGATTAGCGATAAGGATTTTATCGAGTTTAAGTGCTGAAAAATTCAAAATAATGAATGTAAAACCCAAAAATAAAAATTAAAAAGGACAATGGTGTTTTTGCCTGCTGATTGGAATTAAAAATCTGTAAAAATTAGGATTTTTTGTCAAAAAGTACTAATTTGAGAAATTAGAATATTCTATTTCAAATCTGAATTATTGATTATCAATTTATTTGATAAACACCAATTATATAGAATAATATTTTTGTTAAATTTGTTGAAACAAAAAAGAATATGTTTGATACTGCATTTGACCAAAACAATGAATCTATTTCCACTTTGAGCTTTGACGAGTTCAAAAAGATTATTGTGAATGATTATCGAACTGCCTTAGAAAGTCGTTACGTGAGTTTATTGGGACGTAAAGAAGTGCTTACAGGTAAGGCTAAGTTTGGTATTTTTGGCGATGGAAAAGAATTGGCACAAATCGCGATGGCTAAAGTTTTCAGAAATGGGGACTGGCGGTCGGGATATTACCGTGACCAAACATTTATATTTGCTTCTGGCATCAGTGATGTCTATCATTTTTTCTCTCAATTATATGCCCATCCCGATGTTGAGGCAGATCCTTCTTCTGCAGGAAGGCAAATGAACTGCCATTTTGCCACGCGTGTTGTGGACGACCAAGGTAACTGGTTGGATCAAATGGTTCAGAAAAACTCGTTTTCAGATATTTCGACCACTGGCGGTCAGATGGCAAGATTGCTGGGCTTGGGCCTGGCTTCTAAGTTGTATAAGCAGAATAGAAATTTAGACTATCTATCTTATTTTTCAAATAAAGGAAATGAAGTTGCATTCTGCACTATCGGAAATGCTGCTACTTCTGAAGGCGTATTTTTTGAAGTCATTAACGCCGTAGGTGTTCACCAGATTCCAACAGTGATTTCTATCTGGGATGATGGGTATGGGATATCTGTGCCTAATGAAATTCAAACAACAAAAGGAGATATCTCCGAAGTCCTCAAAGGTTTTCAGAAGGAAGACCTAACAAACGGGATCGAGATATTCAAAGTGAGGGGATGGGATTATGCGGGTTTATGTGAAACCTACGAGCAGGCCGCCCAAATTGCTCGCGAAAAACATATTCCATGTCTGATTCATGTGACCGAATTGACGCAGCCTCAAGGACACTCTTCTTCAGGTTCACACGAACGGTATAAATCGCAAGAAAGATTGCAATGGGAAACTGATTTCGATTGTATCGCGAAAATGAAAGAATGGATCGTAAGTTCTGGTATTGCTACCACAGAAGAATTGGATCAATTGGATCAACATGCTAAAGACCATGTTCGTCAAGAACAAAAACGAGCTTGGGCCGATTATATTAAAACATTGAGCATCGAAGCTCGGGAAGCTATTGATTTACTTCAGGGTATTCCAAATGAGCGGGCTGATTTTGCGTCAAAGAAATTGCAATCGATGGTTGAGCCTTCTTTGAAAGAAGTTTATGGCCAGGTTCGCAAGGTGTTGCACGAGCTTAAAGGTCAGCATAGCGATGGGCGCCAGCAATTATTAAATTGGTACAAAGAGAAGCAGGAGCTGAATGAGAAACGTTATAATTCAAAATTATTTACAGATGGTGTAGATTCACCTGCTCACGTGACGGTCGTACCTGCAGTCTACAGTGAAGAAGCTAAAGTGGTCGACGGACGTGAGGTCTTGAATCTATGTTTTGAAGAGAACTTCCGGCGTGACGAACGATTATTGGCGTTTGGAGAGGATGTCGGTAAGATTGGAGATGTGAATCAAGGTTTTGCAGGTTTACAAGAAAAGCTGGGTGTGCATCGTGTATTTGATACCGGTATTCGGGAGAATTCAATTATAGGAAAAGGACTAGGTTTGGCAATCCGTGGACTTCGCCCAATTGCTGAGATCCAATACCTGGATTACCTAATCTATGGTATTACAGTAGCAAGTGATGATTTGGCAAGTTTAAGTTATCGCACCTTTGCAGGTCAGAAAGCACCATTAATTATTCGTACACGTGGCCATCGATTGGAAGGTATATGGCATTCCGGATCGCCCATGTCAGTAATTTTAGGATCTTTGAGAGGTCTGCATGTATGTGTGCCGCGTAATATGACCCAGGCAGCAGGTATGTACAATACCTTGTTCCGCTCTGACGAACCTGCTATCGTTGTCGAATGTCTGAATGGGTATCGTCTAAAAGAGCGTCTACCAGAAAACGTTGGTGAATTTACTGTGCCAATCGGTTATGCCGAATGTGTTAAAGAGGGGCGGGATATCACGGTGGTATCCTATGGGTCAACTTTACGTGTTGTTGAAGAAGCGGCCGTGGAATTGGAACGTTTGGGGATATTCATCGAAATTATTGATGCACAAACATTGCAGCCTTTTGACAAAGGAAAACTTTGTGCTGAATCGCTGAAGAAAACAAATAAACTACTTATTGTGGATGAGGATGTGCCCGGTGGGGCCTCAGCTTTCATCTTGCAAGAGATATTAGAGAAGCAAAATGGCTACTATCTATTGGATAGTCAGCCGAGGACACTGACTGCAAAAGCACATCGTCCGCCATATGGCTCAGATGGGGATTATTTCTCGAAGCCATCTTCTGATGATGTTGTCGAGACAGTGTATGCAATTATGCATGAAGCTAATCCAGAAAAATATCCATCTATGTTTTAGTAGATGGATATCTTTTTGCTTTACTAAGCTAAATATTCCAACGGCTGGGATGATATTTTAATTGAATATACTCGCAGCGCCAATCATAGCGGCTTTTTCACCAAGTATTGCTGTATAAATTTGAAATCTTTCAAATTCATTTCGGTCACCAATGAAAATAGGTAGCGCTTTGGCGATATTGCCACCGACTATAAATATTTCAGCAGCATGTTTCTCTGCGAAGAACTGCATAAAATCAAAGAGATGTTTAGCATATTCATCTTTGATGATTTGAAATTCCTTAGTTTCCCGATGATGATCTAAAATATCTTTAAGTCCCGTAACATCTTTTCCTGCTACTTCTTTGAAACGTTTGATGAACCACCGTGTGACAAGAAATTCTTCGAAAATACAATCTTCGTAAGGGCTGTTCCATAGGGCGGCATCATAGGCTTTTTCACCTTGATTCCATACCGCAGATCCAAGTCCAGTACCCAACGTAATTCCTAATATCCGCTTGTTTGTTTGCAAGTTCTGTACGAATATTTCACCTTGTAGGAAGGCTGCTGCGTCATTGATAAAGTGGATAGACGTAGGCGGAAGTCCCAGCTCTTCAGCTAAAAGCGCTTTGACATCCATGTTGTACAGATTGTCATATTTGCTTTGTCCCTGTATCTTAGATATTCCATTTTCGTAGTCAAAGGGTCCCGGCATAGCAATGCCGATGAACTGAATAGGAGCCGGTGAGGTGGCTATGATATCGCGTATAGTTGATGCCCAGGTTTGTAAAATCGTTTTAGCATCTCCTTGAGAAAAAACGTGGTTTCTGGCCACGTTTTCTAAGTATATATTCCATTGTTTTGTGTCAATGATACAGGCAGAAATATGTGTGCCTCCAATATCAACACCTACGACATAATTATCTTGCAGCATGTTTGTAACTTTGATTTTTAAGTAGATGATCCGCGATTACAAGTGCTGCCATAGCTTCCACAATAATTACTGCTCTAGAAACAACACAAGGGTCATGTCTCCCCTTGCCACTTGCAATAGCAGGGTTGCCATGGATATCCACTGTTTCTTGATCTCTCATGATAGTGGCAACAGGCTTAAATGCTACTTTGAAAGTAATATCCATACCATTTGAAATCCCGCCCTGAATCCCTCCAGAAAAGTTGGTATGTGTGTGCACTCGATTTAAATCATGGTCATCTGCTACAAATATATCATTATGTTCGGAACCTCGCAACTCCGAACCTGCAAAACCTGAACCATATTCAAAACCATGTACCGCATTGATGCTCATCATTGCTTTAGCAAGGTCTGCATGGAGCTTATCAAAGACCGGCTCGCCTAATCCAACAGGCACATGTCTGATGACAGCCGAAATACGTCCGCCAACAGTGTCACCTGCTTTTCTGACCGAGTCGATAAACTCAACCATTTCGTTTGCTGTTGCTGGATCTGCACAACGTGCGATGTTGGCTTCCCGCAACTCAAGCAAAGCTTTGAGGTCTTTGGTATCTACATTTGGCGCCTCAATAGTACCTACTCCCGAAACGTGGGCAAAGATTTCGATGCCAAATTGATTCAGAAAGCTTTTTGCTACAGCACCAGCAGCAACACGGGCAGCGGTTTCCCTCGCCGAGGACCGTCCACCGCCACGATAGTCACGTATGCCATATTTCATCTGATAAGTGAAATCAGCATGGGAAGGTCTGAAAATATCTTTGATATGGGTGTAATCTTTCGAACGCTGGTCTTCATTTGGAATAACAATTGCTATTGGTGTTCCCGTTGATTTGCCCTCGAATACGCCAGATAAGATTTGTGCAGTATCACTTTCTTTTCTTTGTGTCGTGATCTTAGATTGACCGGGTTTTCGTTTGTCGAGCTCAGACTGGATAAATTCCTCGTCTATTGTTATATTTGAAGGGCAACCATCAATAATTACACCTATAGCTTTGCCGTGTGATTCGCCGAAAGTGCTAATTCTGAATAAATCGCCAAATGAATTTCCTGCCATAAAAATTAAATTTCAATAAACTTAGATAAATTTGCCTTTAAATGCAATTCTAAAGCACCAGACTGAATACAAATTATGAGTCTGTAACTCGAAGATGGCCTAGTAGATTACATTACAATTTTTGTCCCAAGCTAAAAGGCTATCTGGGAGATTGTATCATAAAACAGAGATTAATATTGATGTTAATCCCTGTTTTTGATATGTTAGTCAATTATAAAAGCTTGCGCTTGTAAATGTTTCCAAAAATCAGGATATGACTTTTCTACAACTTGAGGTTCAGCAATCTTGATTTGGTCAAAAACTAAAGCCAAAGGTGCGAATGCCATCGCCATGCGGTGATCCTCGTAAGTCTCGAAGGTCACATCTTCTGGTTGATATACACCTGCAGTTTTCAGATGGTATGTGTCACCATCTTCGATCAATTCAGCACCGAACTTCGCGATTTCGGTCTGCAATGCAGCAATACGGTCGGTCTCTTTAATCTTTAAGGTTTCTAGACCTGTAAAGGAAACATCACGTTTTAAAGCAGCTGCGACAACGACTACTGTTTGCGCAAGATCAGGGCATTCTTTAAAGTCGAACAAGGTTTTGTCTGAATTGATTTCTTTTTTAGTTAAATGCAATCCATCCGATTCAAAGCTCGAATAAACCCCAAAATGCTCCATAATGTCTGTGATGGCAATATCGCCCTGTAAACTATGTTGTCTTAGCCCGGGCAATACGATCGAGGCATCTGCATCAGCTAGTGCTACAATAGCATACCAATAGGATGCTGCGCTCCAATCTGGTTCGACATATATGGTTTGCTTTTCAAATGCTTGCGGTGCAATTTTAATCGCATTCTCCGTCCATTCATATTGGATCCCGACACTTTTAAGCATATCCAAAGTCATGGATACATAAGGTCTGGAAGTTAATTCGCCTTCAATCTCTAAGGTAAGTCCCTTTTTTAATGCCGGAGCAATTAATAGCAGGGCCGATATATATTGACTGCTGATATTTCCTTTAATCTTAACACGGTCTTTTCCTTGAAATAATCCGCCTTCAATCTTCAAAGGAGGGTAACCCACCTTTTTTTCATAATGGATTTCGGCACCAATTTCTTTCATGGCATCGACCAATATCCCAATTGGACGCTGTTGCATGCGCTCTGTCCCTGTCAGGATAAAATTGCCTTTAACAAGGTTGAGGTAAGCTGTAAGGAAGCGCATAGCTGTTCCTGCAGGGCCTATGTCAATTGTATTATAACCAGGTTGCGGTTCTGACGCGATTTTTAATACGCGGTTTAGAGTAACCGTATCTGCAGCCTCAGAGAGGTTGGCTATTTCAACTTGTCCTTTGCTCAGCGATTGGATAATAAGAGCACGGTTGCTCTCAGATTTTGAACCTGTGAGTTGGACCTTGCCCTGTATCTTTTTTGCAGGATGCGTCAGCGTGATGACTTGTTGATTCATTATGCTTCTGCTGTTGGTTGCTCTTGCGTATTCATGACCGCATTTTGTTTGCGGATAGATTCGTTGTGAATTAATTCGAGGAATTTCGTCGCAAATTCGCTACCCAAAGAAAGCGCTTCCGCTAATTTTGTGCGTTTTTGAACAATTTCATCCCAACGGTTAACTTGCAAAATTGTCACGTTGTTATCGCGTTTGTATTCGCCGATTTTCTCAGCAATTTTCATGCGTTCACCAATTTTTTGGATGATCAAATCGTCTAATTTGTCGATGTTGCTACGCAATTCTGCTAATTTATCTTCAAATGAAGGGTTGTCCGAAGCAGCTTTACGTAATGTTAAATGGTCGATCAACTCGGCCAATGCAGCTGGCGTTACTTGTTGTTTTGCGTCAGTCCAAGCGACAGATGGATCGATATGTGATTCGATAATCAATCCTTGCATATCCATATCCATTGCTTTTTGTGCGATGTATGGTAACAATTCGCGGTTTCCACAGATGTGACTTGGATCGTTGATGATCGGTAGGTTTGGACAAGCCGTTTTTAACTGAATCGCTAAATCCCACATTGGTTCATTACGGAATGCTGTTTTCTCGTACGATGAGAAGCCTCTATGAATAGCTCCTAATTTTTTGATACCAGCACGGTTGATACGTTCCAATGCACCGATCCACAGCGATAAATCGGGGTTTACAGGGTTTTTAACAAATACTGGAATATCTACGCCTTGCAAAGCATCAGCAATTTCTTGTACAGTAAATGGATTTGCCGTTGAACGTGCACCTACCCATAGTACGTCCACACCAGCAGCCAAAGCTTCTTCCACGTGTTTTGCTGTAGCAACTTCAGTAGCTGTTAATAAACCTGTTTCTTCTTTCGCTCTTTTCAACCACTCCAAACCAATTGAACCGATACCTTCAAATTCTCCCGGACGTGTACGTGGCTTCCAGATACCAGCGCGTAAAATATTTACTTTTCCGGTATTTGCCAACAAATGCGCTGTTGATACCAGCTGCTCTTCTGTTTCTGCGCTACAAGGACCTGCGATAATTAAAGGTTTGTCTCCTGTATCCAACCAAGATTTTAAAGGAGTGATGTCTAATGTATTTTTCATGTTAAGTTTGATTATCTATTTTAATATTGTCTGCGTAAATTGTTAATTATAGTTTTTCGTTTTTGACATACTCGCCCATAATATTGAAATTGACACTATGTTTGAGTACTTTACGTATAGCTGCTTCGTAGTCTGTTTGTTTTTTCCATTCTACGTCGACGAAAAAATCATATTCATTGCGTTTTCCGATTACCGGCATTGACTGAATCTTGCTCAAGTTGATATTCTGTTCAGCAAAACATTGTAAAATAGTCGCCAGAGATCCCACTGTATTTCCTGTTTGGAATGATAATGACGCTTTATTGGCATTTTTATGTTCGACAACCTCATTCGATAGTACGAGGAAACGCGTTGCGTTCTTTTTATTGGTTTCGATTCTCTTTTCTAATATTTCAAGACCATATATTTCAGCGGCCAATGTCCCTGCAATTGCCGCAGTATCCGTCAATTTTCGCTCGGCAATCATTTTTGCAGTTGCAGCCGTATCAGATCCCTCGGTTATGCGTACGCCCTCAAGTTCAGAAAGAAATTCTTCGCATTGGCGAATAGCAATCGGATGCGATTCGATGTGTTTGATATCCTTTAATTTAACGCCCGGCAATACCATGAGATTCTGTTGGATGTTTAGGTAAACTTCCCCAGTGATATGGAACTTGTAATCTCTCAATAAATTATAATTCGGCAATAAGCTTCCCGCAATTGAATTTTCGATCGCCATAACGATATAGTCGACTTTTCTTTGCTTCAGCAATTCACAAGTTTTTTTAAATGAATCACATTCTACAATTTCAACTTCTCTTCCGAAAAATTTAAATGCGGCCTCTTCATGAAATGAAGCCTTTGCTCCCTGTATTGCAATTTTTAAACTCATTGTTTTTTGTTCGCTATGTTGTCTCCAAAAAAAAAGAGTCCCGATCATTTGAACCGGGACTCTTCTTGTTTGTATTTTTTATGATTTATACACAATCTAATCCCGGCTCTTATTTTTAAAATAAAAGAAGTTAAAATAGAAATATGTATATGTTCTGTTCATCCTGTTGTTGTTTGACATTTCAAATGTACGAATGTTTTTGAAATATCAAAGAAAAAAATAATTTTTTATTGAAAATATCTGATTTATTTAATGAATTTTTGATGTGTTTTTGATGTGTTTTTTTAGCTGAATTTTACTTGTTTATTTTTAATTTTTTTTGAATTTTATTTTATTATAATATTGATTTTTAGTATTTTAATGGTTTTTATTGTCATAATTTTTCTATAATAAGCTCTATTTTTGTGTTATTTTATGTGTAATAAATGGTGTTATTTTTACGTGTTTTTTAGCTATATTTTTATATTAAATTTAGGTGTTTTTAATGTTAATATTATTGTTTTTTTTGGCTGTTTTGTTAAAAAAGTATTTTACTACCTTTGGGCAAACGCTGGATTTTATGCTAAAACGAATTAATTTTTATGTGTGTGTAAGTGTGATCTGTTTGGTGTTGACAGGTTTCACTTTTAAAGGAGAGGAAAAGGACGCCAAAGTAAAGCGTGTTATTGATGGCGATACCTTTGTCATTGAAAATGGAACCCCAAAAGGGGAGAAAGTTAGGTTGATAGGAGTAGATGCTCCGGAAACGAGACGTACTGCGCGGAAGGAATTCGGGTACTATGGTCAAGAAGCAAAGCAGTATTTAACGACGATGTTAAACGGCAAAAGTGTTAAGTTGGTCTTTGACGTTGGAAAACGGGATCGGTATGGAAGACTTCTTGCCTATGTGTATGTTGGAAAGAAATTTATCAATCGGGATTTGGTTGAACAAGGGTATGCAGTATCCTATACGCTGGCACCAAATGTACAATATGCAGAATTATTTGTAAAATTGGAGCGTCAGGCTCGTCAGGAGAAACGTGACCTTTGGAGATAAATGAAATTTGAATCATGATTTTTGTTTTATTAAGTGTCATCTGCAGCGTCACCGTTGCTGTTTTATTAAAATTGGCAAAACAAAATGGAGTTGAAACCAAACAGGTTATCGTTTGGAATTACCCCATGGCAGTTGCACTGACCTATTTTGTCTTACAACCAAATCTAAAATCGCTGGTATGGGATGCTATGCCGATGACGTTGTATATGAGCCTGGCGATATTACTTCCTGGAATGTTTGTTTTTATTGCTTTGTCCATTCGCTATAGCGGTTTGGTCAAGACAGAGATTGCACAGCGCCTATCGTTGTTCATACCCTTGCTTGCATCATTTTTCTTTTTTCATGAAAAAATGGAAGGACACAAGATGCTGGGAATAGCTCTTGGTTTATTGGCCATCCTATGTTCTATTGGTTGGCAAAAGAATCAGCATGTTAGTTCGGCAGACAGTCGTTATAAAGCGCTTTACCCGTTATTGGTATTTATCGGTATGGGCATAATTGATATCCTCTTCAAACAAGTCGCCTTGCATGTCGATATACCTTATATCAGTTCCCTATTTATTATCTTTGTGATGGCGATGTCTATTGCAATGGTGCTATTGCTGTATTTCCTTTTTGTGGAAAAACAACGTTTTTCAAGGCAAGCTATGGGCTATGGATTGGTTTTGGGTGTATTTAACTTCTGTAACATCCTATTCTATATGAAAGCGCATCGTGCGCTACCAGAAAATCCATCAGTTGTATTTACGGGGATGAACATTGGCGTAATTTCATTGGGTGCGTTAATCGGCGTCTTATTTTTTAAGGAAAGGCTATCGTTGTTGAATTATCTAGGTATAGCGCTTTCTATTGTTTCAGTTTTAATCATAGCATATCTATGAGTTTATTTGAAGATACTTACCGGACTATCAATGCAAAATACGAGGGAATTTTTAGGGATAAGGGAAGTAAGTTTATTGCTTATGCTTTTCCTTTTAAATCCGAAGATCAATTAAAAGATTTGATCTTGGAAGTGAAAGCGATTCACCCGAAAGCGAGGCATCATTGTTGGGCTTATCGCCTCACACCTGATCGCGCGGTCTTTCGTGTAAACGATGATGGAGAGCCTTCGGGGACTGCAGGACGACCTATTTTAAACGTTCTGCTGTCTATGGATGTCACCAACGTTATCGTAATTGTCGTTCGTTATTTCGGTGGTACTTTGTTGGGGGTTCCAGGCTTGATTAATGCCTACAAATCAGCAACCCAAGATGCTTTGACCCATGCCGAAATTATCGAGCGTACAGTGAATGACCATTATAGTATTACCTTTGATTACCTGCATATGAATGATATTATGCGGATCATAAAGGAAGAGGGCGTGGACATTGAAAAGCAAGAGTTTGATAATCAGTGTTATTTGGAGTTTGAAGTCCGAAAAATGCAAGTCAATCGAATTGTGGATCGGTTTTCCAAAATAGAAGGTTGTCAGTTAAGCTATTTGTATACAATATGATCAACGCATCGGAATTGATTTTAAATGCAGATGGAAGTGTATACCATCTGAATTTATTGCCGGAAGATCTGGCAGGTACAGTAATTACAGTTGGCGATCCAGACCGTGTAGCCAAAGTCTCGAAGTACTTTGACCGTATTGAACTCAAAAAAGGGAAGCGTGAGTTTATTACGCATACCGGCTATCTGGGAAATAAACGGTTGACGGTAATCTCAACAGGTATAGGTACCGATAATATTGACATTGTGTTGAATGAACTGGATGCACTGGCAAATATTGATTTTGCCAATAGAACAGTAAAGTCGACGCTCAGCTCATTGCATATTGTACGCATTGGAACTTCTGGAGCAGTACAACAAGATGTCGAGATGGGAACTATTTTAGCCTCTGCTTATGGAGTAGGTCTTGATGCATTGATGAACTATTATCAGGGATCTTACGACGGCGAGGAGCAGGCACTTCAGGTAGAACTAGCCAAATATTTCTCTGCATTAAACCTAAACCCCTACGTTGCGAAAGCTGGTGCAGGCCTTTTGGATCGAATTGCCTTTGATTTACCGAAGGGAGTTACGTTAACTGCGCCCGGATTTTATGCTCCGCAGGGAAGGACTGTCCGCTCCACGAATACGATTCCTAATTTTATAGATTTGATCAACTCCTTTCAATATAAAGGTCAGCGCTTCACCAACCTGGAAATGGAAACAGCTGGTATTTATGCGTTGGCTAATATGTTTGGACATCAAGCTTTATCCATCAATGCGATCTTGGCAAGTCGGGTAGATGGCCGGTTTTCTTCCGCACCTGAAGAAGTTGTTGATAAGGCCATACAGCTCGTTTTGGAACGCATTTAACAATTTTTCTGCGTCATGCAGAGGCGATGATAGTTTTTCTCAATGATGCGGTAAAAGAGTTGAAAAGAATTAAATATTGATTCAAATAGAAAAGGAGTTGTTTTTAGACAACTCCTTTTCTATTTGAATCAAATTTAAGCATGATGAACAGTAAAATGGTGAAACTCCATAAGGATGAACCACCATAACTGATAAAAGGCAGCGGAATACCGATAACCGGAACAATACCGATGGTCATACCGATATTGATGAATAAGTGAAAAAAGAGAATGGACGCTACACCGTATGCATATATCCTGGCGAAGGCTGAACGCTGTCGTTCGGCTATATGAATAATGCGAAGCAGTAGGGTGAGATAGATAAGTAATAAGGTAACCGATCCAACAAATCCCCATTCTTCTCCAACGGTGCAAAAAATAAAGTCCGTGCTCTGCTCAGGTACAAAGTTGTATTTTGTTTGCGTTCCCTGCAGGTAACCCTTGCCTAGGAGCTGTCCTGATCCAATTGCAATCTTCGACTGATTCAAATTATATCCTTTTCCTTTAGGGTCTTCCATTTTACCCAGGATAATGTCAATACGGTCACGTTGATGAGGTTGTAGCACATGCTCATACACCAGGTCCACACAGAGAATAAATACAGCGCATGCAGCAAAAAGTATACTGAGATTGATAATGTATTTTCTTCTCTTGCGGTAGTTCCACATGACAAGGCCAATAAGCAATGCTAAAATCAAGATAAGTATCCAAGGATTGACCAATAAAGAAAGAACAAAAAGTAAAATGCAGAGCCCGCCAAATATAAGCAGTTCATTATTTACATAGCCTTCACGATAGAATACAAAAATCAACGAAAAGAACGCAAGGGCAGATCCCGTATCGGGCTGCAGCATAACTAAAAATACAGGAAATAAGACAATACCGGCTCCCATGGCCAGTGTCTGCATGGTCGGTGCTTTATTGCTCTGAGCGCTCAAAAAGTTAGCTAAGAGCAGACAGGTCGAAAGTTTGGCAAACTCAGAAGGTTGTAAGCGGAAAAAACCTAGGTCAATCCACGCTTGGTTTCCGCCGACATTTCGCCCTACCACGAGCACGATGACAAGCAATACAGCTGTTATACCATAAAATATCGGTGAGGCGGAACTGAAAAATTTCGCGTCTATGATGAGAATGGATACCCCTAGAATAATTGCGGAAACAAGATATAAAGACTGTTTTCCATAATTGGTTCCTAAGGTAAAGAAATTGGGCATTTCAGGATTAAACACCGCTGCACGGATATTGAATAAGCCGATTAAGCATAGCGCAAGCCAAAGCGTGATGGTTAGCCAGTCTATCTTTCCAAAAAAACTTGTTTTTTGATTATTCATATCTTCTCTTTATCTCGCTATGGTGAACAATTGTTTCCTTTGGTTTTGTTAAAGCTGCCAGCTGGCGTTTTGATTTTAACGTGTCAGTTTTCGATTTGACTGAGTCTGTCTTTTTTACATCTTTAGTCTTTGGATCCACAACTTTTTTGGGTGCAGGAAGAAAATTTGCTTTATAAATGCGGTCCTGAATATATTTTGGTGCAGTTATCGTGTCTTTGAGGTATTTCTCAACCATCATACTTGCGATAGGTCCTGCCCAGGTTCCACCGTAACCCGCGTTTTCAACAAAGACAGCAATAGCAATTTTAGGGTTTTCTCGTGGGGCAAAAGCAAAGAAAACGGCATGGTTTTCACCATGTGGGTTTTGCGCTGTACCTGTTTTTCCGCACATTTCGATGCCCGGGATACGATTGGCCCAAGCGGTACCTTCGGGTGTATTAACAGCATCACTCATCCCTTGGATAACAACAGGATAGTACCGCTCATCCACTCCGGCACTGACTTTTTCGGTAAATTCCTTCTTGGCAATTTTCTGTGCACCAATACCTTTAATCAAATGGGGTCTGTAATAAAAGCCTTTGTTGGCAACGATAGCCATAATGTTGGCCATTTGCAACGGTGTTATTCCCATTTCCCCTTGTCCGATCGATAAGGAGATATTGAAACTTGAACGCCATTTATCGTTACCGTATCTTTTGGTATAAAAATCTGATGTCGGCAGTAAACCCGGCTTTTCACCCGGTAGATCAATGCCTAGTTTATGGCCAATTCCAAACTGTGTCACGGCATTGCGCCATAGATCGTAGGCCTTAGGTCCCGAAAGCCCACGTCCGTCGATCATCTTAGCATAGGTAAAACCATAATAGGTATTACATGATACGGCTACAGAGCGCTGTAATGTGGTTGATCCATGATAGTGCGTACAGCCCATCCAGCCGCGTCCACCACCATAGCTGTATCCATGTGGGCAGAAAAATACGGTATTACGATCAATAACACCAGCCTGCTGCGCAGTCAATGCTGAAACAACTTTAAATACAGAGCCTGGAGGGTAGGAGGCTTGAATAGGGCGGTTAAAAAGTGGTTTGGTTTCGTCTTTCAATAATTTCATATAATTATTGCCAGACTGCCTGCCGACCATCATGTTGGGGTTGTAACTCGGGCTACTGACATAGGCCAAGATTTCACCCGTTGCAGGCTCAATGGCAACTATGGACCCCAATTTATTTTTCATGAGGTTCTCCCCAAGAATCTGAAGGTCTTTATCCAAAGAGGAAACCAGTCCTTCCCCTGCAACAGCAAGTGTGTCGTATTTCCCCTCCATAAACACCCCTTTCGGACGGTTCAACGCATCAACCATTAAGTTGTTGACACCGCGTTTTCCACGAATAAGGTCTTCATAAGAGCGTTCTACTCCACTGCGACCAATGTAGTCACCACTACGATAAAACCCATTGGAGCGTTCAATATCTTTATCATTTACCTCACTTACATATCCTAAAAATTGAGCTGCTATGCTGTCGGGGTAACTTCGGATTGTTCTTTTTTGAACATAGAAACCACGAAATTGATATTGGTATTCCTGATATTGAGCCCATGTCCGTACAGACAGCTGTTTTTCAAAAATAGATGCACGGTAAGGCGAGTGCACTCTTGCCTTTTCCATCCGTTTGATAAAGCCCTCCTTGTCAATGTCTATCAATTTGCAAAACAAAGCGGTGTCGATTTCTTTCACCTCACGCGGAGTAACCATAAGATCATATACCGGTTCGTTCTGAACCAATACCTTTCCCTTTCGGTCCAAAATAACCCCTCTGGCGGGGTACACAATGACCTTGCGCATGACATTGCTGTTTGCGGAATGTATATAGGAATCGTCTATGATCTGTAAATAGAATAAGCGGGCCACCAAGGTCAATGTGATGGCAATAAAGATTCCTGAAACGACGTACTTACGCGCAAAAAAACTGTTCATAGAAATGAATTTCTATCCATCGATTTACTACAACCGATCTTTCTTTTTGTAGAATAATATGCTAAATAATAGCATGATAATTACTGTAAATATACAACTTAAAACGATACTCAATAAGGTGTATTGGATGTGCTGGAAGGAAAAAGATTCCAAGAGATACAAAAATGTATGATGAATCAATGTTCCGAAAAAGATGTAGGAAAAGAACCAGCGAATATTCATGAAGCCTAACATCGGGGTAAAGAAAGATTCGCGTTCTTCAACTTCAAGCGTAATTTTCATGAAGAAAATACGGAAGGCTGCTAGTGCAACACAGGCTGCGGTATTGACCCCAAGGGTATCATAAAACGAATCTACGGTAAGTCCCGTGAGAAATGCGATCAAATACACCAGGAAATTAGGTGTTCCTGTAGGAAGTAAAAAAATAAATAAGATATAAGGAAATGCAGCGACCAGATTGTAATAACCGATATTTTGAAATAGGAAAACTTGCATCCCTATCAAAACGATAAATCGAATAATATTAAATATTAAAATCCTAGCCATTGTCCTTTGTCGATTCTTCTAGTGTCTTTAATTCTTTATTTAACAAGTCTTTTACAACGTAGACATGTTGCAAGTTGGAGAAATTGGTACTCAACAATAGTCTAAGATCCAAAAAAGCGTCTCCTGAAGAGATCCCCGTCTGAATGACCGTTCCAACAAAAATTCCTTTTGGAAAATGTCCTGAATATCCTGAGGTGTACACTTTATCTCCTTTGTTGACTTTGATATGGTTTGGAATTTCCTTGACCATTGCCGCGCGGTAATCCATGCTATTGCCCCATACCAACGAGCCGAAAACCTCGGTGTGGCCTAATGTTACGGATATACGCGTATCGGGATGCAATAGGGATTGCACTGTCGAGAAGTTTTGGGAAACATTCAATACGATACCAACTACTCCGTTGGGAGCGATAACACCCATACCTCGCTCTATACCATCTTTACTGCCTTTATCGAGTGTGATCGTATTTGCCTTTTGGTGAATGCTATTGTTGATGACATTTGCAATAATAAATTCGTAACGCCCAAACTCACTGCTATCGATTGCCGGGACAGGACCGATCTTGATGCTGTCTGTTGATCGATAGGCTTGTAAGTCCTTTCTCAGTTGTGCATTTTCCTTTGCAAGTGCATCGTTGGTCTCCCCGAGGTGCAGGTAGCTTTTCCAGGAATTGACCTTTGCATACAGGCCTCCGATGATACTATTTGAAGAATTTAAAACAGAATTACGTTGGAAAGAATTGTTGGTGATCACCAAAAATAACGAGAATCCAAAAAATAGGATAAACCAGAAGAATGCATTATATCGTCTCAGGAATAACCAAAGGTTTCTCATTTTTTAATGTGGGTATTTAATAAGCAAGCGATATAATAGTTTTGCATATTATATCGCTCTTTAATAAAATATTGTTATTAATTATCGAACGTTATGATTGCATCAAGAATTTAAATCGTCCAATATTTTTAAGTGCAATACCAGTTCCTCTTACAACAGCACGTAATGGATCTTCAGCAATATGCACTGGAAGTTTAGTTTTCGCTTGTATACGACGGTCCAAACCACGCAACAATGCACCACCACCGGTAAGATAAATACCTGTTTGATAAATATCCGCTGATAATTCTGGTGGAGTGATTTCAAGTGCTTTTAAGATCGCTTCCTCAATTTTTGATATGGACTTATCCAGACAATGCGCTATTTCGGTATAAGAAACAGTAATTTGCTTAGGAACACCCGTCATCAAATCACGACCTTGAACGGCGAAATCTGCTGGTGGTTCCTGTAACTCAGGAAGAGCCGCACCAACTTCAATTTTTATTTTTTCAGCCGTACGTTCACCGATCATGATATTATGTTGTCTTCTGATGTATTGAACGATGTCTGAGTCGAAGTTATCACCTGCAACACGAATAGATTGGTCACACACAATACCCGATAAAGCGATGACAGCAATTTCAGTGGTACCACCACCGATATCGATAATCATATTACCCATTGGTTCTTCCACATCAATTCCGATGCCGACAGCAGCAGCCATGGGTTCATGAATTAAGTAGACTTCTTTCGCACCAGCAATTTCCGCTGAATCGCGTACAGCTCTTTTCTCTACTTCCGTAATACCGGAAGGAATACAAACAACCATACGTAGGGAAGGGAAAAACCAGCTCTTACCATTGTTTACCAATTTGACCATACCTCTGATCAGGTGTTCAGCTGCCGTAAAATCAGCGATTACTCCATCACGTAAAGGACGTACTGTCTTTATATTATCGTGTGTTTTACCCTCCATTTGCATGGCCTGGCGACCAATGGCGATCACTTTGTTTGTGGTGCGGTCAAATGCAACAATAGAAGGTTCATCCACTACTACTTTGTCATTATGAATTATTAGGGTATTTGCAGTACCCAAGTCAATCGCAACTTCTTGCGTAAACCAATTAAATAAGCCCATCTGCTAATCCTTAAGCTATTTTAAAATAATATGCAAACCTACACAAAAAAAATTAATCTTTTTGAGGTTATACATCAAAAAAAACTATATTCTGAAAGTAAATTCTATCTGGAAAAAACTGTCTTTAAATTTAACGAATATAATCTGTAATTCTTACGTCCCGGCTGAAGTTATTTTTAATCAGACGCCGTGTTAAATTAAGAAATAAGTGGGTGTTTTTTAAATCATGGAGCACAAGGAGCAAGAATCCAAAAGTGAAAAGGTGGTTTTGAAAACTAGCTAAAGACTCAAATGCTATGAAGAGCTGATAAGCGAAGCCGTCACAACGTTTTAGAAGCCTATTCAGTAGGTTAATATGGCGAAGAGAACAGCTTCAGAAGGTTAATAAAGATAAAAGAAACAGCGGCATTATCGTTTGGGATAATGTCGCTGTCGGGCTACTGAAATATGTTTATTTAGACTCCAATAGGAAGTTAGTGGGCAGTTTCTGCTTGTTTTTCCTCTGGAGTTGGCTCATCATATTTGTGGAAGATCAAACGCACACCACTGTTTTTGGTGAAAAATTTGATCGACCAGTTGACGAATGTGATCAATTTATTTCTGAATCCATAGATGGACATCAAGTGGACAAACATCCATGTCATCCAGCCAAAGAATCCATTGAAATGGATTTTTCCCATGTCGACGACAGCTTTGTTACGACCTACCGTAGCCATGGATCCTTTATCAAAATAGTTGAATTTCTCTGTTGGTTGATTGGACATGGTTTGGAGAATGTGTTTTGCAACATATGCTCCCTGCTGTTGCGCTACCGGTGCAACACCAGGTAAGCCACGAGGAAGATCATCTGTGATAAATGCCGAAACATCACCAATAGCATAGACCCCTGGCATATCAATAACACGGCATTGATCATCTGTCTGTATACGGTTACCACGTTGGATAATCTCCTTTTTGAAACCATTCGGATACTGCCCAGCTACACCTGCTCCCCAGATAACAGTTTTTGTTTCAATGCTTCTGCCATCGGCGAAAGTAATTGAATTGCCATCATATCCAGTTACCTGAACATTCAATAATACTTCTACACCCAAATCTTTGAGGTACTTTTCTGAATCTTTAGAAGATTTTTCAGATAAGTTGGCCAATACTTTTGGAAGTCCTTCAACCAGGTAAACCGACATCTCAGATTTTTTCAATTCTGGATAATCTTTCTCAAGAACATTGTTTTTAATTTCTGCGATTGCTCCCGAAAGTTCTACACCTGTTGGACCACCCCCAACAATAACAAAGTTCAAATTAGCTTTACGATCAGCAGGGTTTTCTATTCGCACTGCTTCTTCGAGGTTCTGTAAAACATAGCTTCGAATATTTAATGCTTCTTGTATATTTTTCATCGGCAAAGCATATTTCGTGATTTGCTGATTTCCGAAGAAGTTCGTGGTAGCACCTGTCGCAACAATTAAATAATCGTAGTCAAAATCACCAACATCTGTTCTTACAATCTTAGCTTCATTGTCTACGCTTTTTACGTCAGCAAGTCTAAAATGAAAGTTGTCTTGACCTTTGAACATTTTGCGAACAGGGAAGGAGATGGAGTCCGCTGAAAGAGTACCCGTGGCAACTTGGTACATCAATGGTTGAAAAGTATGAAAGTTATTTCTGTCCAGCAACAGAACTTCAACTTCCTTATTTTTAAGCTTTTTAGCAACTTCAATTCCTCCAAATCCAGCACCAATAATGATTACTCTTGGGAATTTTCTATTTGAACTATTGCTTGGCATATTTTTAATAGTTTGTTGTAAAAATTCGGTACAATCGAATTAAGCTGCAAATATCTTAAATTTTGGCTCAAAAAGCTAAAAAATATTTATTTATTATGCTGATATGTTGTGAATTTTATTGTAAAGAGGCTAATTCTTTCAATAATATGTTTTGTAGTTGTTTGATTTTTAGCTCTTTATAGTGTACATTGTACCCTTTGAAAAAAAACGATGTATAGTATCATCATTGTGTATTTTATACACAATGATGATACTATTGTAGCGCACCTTTGATCTTGATTTTCATGCCGTTGTTGTTATTCTGTAGATACAGCTGACAGGCAAGTCGACTTTGATCATCGGCATCCGGAAGCGTGTCCAGCATGTCGAGTTCTTGATCACTCGCTTGGGGAAGTGTATGCCGTCCTTCGACAACTTCGACATGGCAGGTAGCGCACAGCGCCATACCACCGCAAGTGGCCAATATCTCATAGTCGGATGCCTTTAAAATCTCCATGAGTGAAAGATTGATATCGGTCGGAACTTCCAGGATATTTTCGGTCCCATCCCGATCTATAACAGTGACTTGAATTAAATTATCGTCCATGGCTAGAAAGTATTTATACCGTTTACTGTGGTGTATTTGAATGTCAATTTTTGATCTGGATACACAAATTTGAACGCACTTTGGCACATTAGTGCAGCCTCATGGTACCCACAAAGAATGAGTTTCAGTTTACCTGGATAGGTGTTGATGTCTCCAATAGCATAGATTCGTTCGATATTGGTCGAGTAATCGAACGTATCGACCGCTATGGCATTTTTATCGATATTTAATCCCCAATCTGCAATTGGACCAAGCTTCGGTGTAAGACCATATAAAGGAATAAAATAGTCTGCATCTGTAGCAATGACTTCTTTTTCTTTATTTGTGGTTTCAACATGGGACAAGTAGCCATTGCCATGGATATTGGTCAGATTGTGAGACAATAATAGGTTGATCTTACCCTGCTGGGCCAATTTGAACACTTTCTCAGCCGAGTCTGGGGCACCCCTGAAGGAGTCACTTCGGTGGATTAAAGTGACCTGTTGCGCAATATCTGCAAGATGGAAAGTCCAGTCGAGCGCGGAGTCACCGCCACCGGCAATGACGATTTTTTTATCCCGGTATTTGGCGGGATCTTTTATCATATAATCGACGCCTTTTCCTTCAAAGAGATGAAGGTTTGGGATTTCTGGCTTGCGCGGTTCAAAGCAACCTAATCCCCCGGCAATGACAATGACCTGTGTATGGACCATCGTATGATCATTGGTTTCTACGATAAAGGAGCCATCGTCCTGTTTTGTGATATGTTCCACTCGCTCGCCTAAGGTGAATGTGGGGTCAAAGGGTTTAATCTGTTCGAGCTGTTTATCGATCAATTCCTGCGCAGTGATACTTGGATAACCGGGAATGTCGTAGATAGGTTTATGGGGGTAGATCTCCGAAAGCTGACCGCCCACTTGAGGTAGTACATCGATCAAATGGCAGCGCATTTTTAAAAGTCCAGCTTCAAAAACTGCGAATAGGCCAACAGGTCCTGCTCCGATGATACAGATATCCGTATTTATCATAGCTATTCTATATTTAAGTTGTTATATATTGTATTCAAAATTCTTGTAAAAGCTTCGAAATCTTCGTCTGCTAGATTTTCCCAGGCCTTCATGCGAATCTCTGTAACAAGCGGCGTTAGCGATGCTACTTTTAATTTTCCTTCTTCTGTCAAATGAAGGTAGAGACTTCGACGGTCAGTTTCGTCAGTAATCCGCTCGGCCAGGTTTTTTTTAAGAAGGATATCAACGATCCGTGTCAGTGTGGGCTGGTCTTTTCCGCAGCGCTTTGCCAATTCTTTTTGTGAAAGTTGATCTGTTTCGTATAAAGCCTTTAAGATGGTCCATTGGTCTACAGTAATATCAAATCCTTTCTCCGCAAAAGAAGATTGGGCGAACTGTTTTACTTTCTTGGCCGTTTGGTCCAAGATGAAAGAGTAGCGGTCAAATTTTTCGTTTAGCATACAAATATTTAGTGTAACAAATATATTTAAAATATTTAGTGTGACAAGTAATTTGAATGCAATAAAAAAAGGGCGTTCATTCGAACGCCCTTCTTTATTTTATTAACATTAGCTATTATGGTCTTACGACTTCAGCTTTTTTAGCTGTATTACCTTCTGCTAAATGCTTTCCTTTACGTAAGTCATATACCGAAGGTGCCGCTAAGATAATCGATGAATATGTACCTACGATAACACCGATTAAGATTGCGAATGAGAATCCACGGATAACTTCACCACCAAAGATAAACAATACAGCAAGAACAAACACGATTGTCAATGATGTGATGATTGTTCTACTTAAAGTAGAGTTGATCGCATGGTTTACGACATCGCCAAGATCTTCATTATGTGCATTTGGTTTCGATACGAATTCACGTAAACGGTCAAATACAACCACTGTATCATTCACCGAGTAGGCAATTACAGTTAATATCGCCGCCACAAAGTGTTGGTCAATATCCAATGAGAATGGTACGATACCATCCAAGATAGAGAATAATCCCAATAAAATAATCGCATCGTGAATTGTTGCAATAGCTGCTCCAACCGAATATTCCCATTTGTGGAAACGGATCAAGATGTAAGCTGCAACAATGATGATAGAGAAAATTGCGGAACTTGTTGCTCTAGATTTGATGTCGGTAGCGATACTTGGTCCAACTTTTTGAGACGAAAGGATCTCATGTTTATTGGAAGCATCTACTTTTGATAAACCTTGATTTAATTTGTCCAATACCTCTTTATCAGCAGTGTCCGAAGTTTCTTCGATATGGTAAGTTGTTGTTATACGCAGTTGGTTGGATGCACCGAAGACTTTTACTTCTGTTGTTTTCTGGAAGATATCATCCAAGTTTGTACGTACAGCTTCCAAGTCCACAGGTTTATCATAACGGACAGTATACGTACGACCACCTTGGAAATCCACACCTAAACTGAATCCTTTTGTGAAAATTGATGCCGCAGAAATTAACACGGCAACGATTGAAATCGCATAAAAGATTTTACGTTTCTGAACGAATTTAAAGTTTGCATTATGCAAGGTATTTGCAGACCAAGGGAAAGAGACTTTGATTTTGAAATCTTTCGCCAACATCCATTCAAAGATAACACGAGTAACAAGGATCGCAGTAAACAATGAAGTAATTATACCCACCATTAATGTTGTTGCGAAACCTAAGATTGGACCACTACCAAATAAGAATAAGATAATACCGATCAAAAACGTTGTGATCTGCGAATCCAGGATGGAAGGTAAAGCGTGTTTGTAACCATCTGCAACAGCCTGACGGATCGATTTTCCTAAGCCCAGTTCTTCACGGATACGTTCATAAATCAAGACGTTCGCATCGACCGCAGTACCCATTGTTAATACGATACCCGCGATACCCGGTAAGGTGAGTACAGCATTTAAGGATGCCAATACCCCCATAATGATAAATACGTTTAACAATACCGCAATGTTTGCCACGATACCTGCAGTATTGTAGTAAGCGATCATAAAGATCATTACTACGATAATACCGATAACAGCAGAGTTAACACCCGCATCAATGGCAGCCTGACCCAAAGTAGGTCCCACAATAGCTTCTTCAACAATTTTAGCAGTCGTTGGAAGACGACCTGCCTTCAATACGTTTGCTAAATCTTTGGTGTCTTCTACCGTAAAGGATCCAGAGATTGATGAACTACCATTTGGGATTTCACCGTTTACAGAAGGAGCCGAATAAACCACATTATCAAGAACGATAGCAATTGCATCTCTGTTTTGAGCCGCTTTTGCAGTAATTTTCTTCCATTCACGTGCACCTTCGCTGTTCATTTGCATACCAACCACAGGTTGATTTTTCTCATCAAAGTTTGCTGTTGCATCCGTAATGACATCTCCTGTCAATACAGCACCATTATCTTGTCCAGCCCCTTTAATTGCATATAATGATAGTTGCTCAGGTGTCTTTTGCTCAGGTTTTACAGCCCATAAAAGTTTTAAGTTTCCAGGTAGGATTGATTTTACCTCTGGACGTTGTAAATAAGCATTTACTTTTGCTGTATCTTTTAAAGAAGCAATACCAACCATTGAACCTGGCATAAGCGCCATTTGTTGGTTTTCGCCCATATAAACTGCTGGACGTAATACTTCAAATAATGGATTTTTCTGACCTAGATTTACAGCAGCACTGTCTTTCTTAGCATCTTTCTTACCACCGGTTAGATTAGACAATAAATCATCTGATTTTTTGCTTGTATCTGCAGCAGCATTTGTCGTAGCTGCTGGAGCAGCTTTTAACGTTGAAGCTAAAGTTTTGTCGATATTTTCTAATATTGGATAAACTTCCTGATTCGTATAGGTCTCATAGAATTCCAATTTAGCTGAACCTTGTAATAGGTTACGAACACGGCTTTCATCTTTTACACCAGGTAATTCGATTAAAATACGGTTTGTACCTTGTTGAATTTGAATGTTTGGAGATGCAACGCCAAATTTGTCGATACGCGTACGAAGTACTTTGTAAGAATTTTGGATGGCATTGTCTGCTTCTTTTTGAAGGAATGATTCAACTTTTGAGTCTGAATCACCCGGTTTAATTAAAGAAGCATTGTCTTTTGTTGAGAAGAATGTTGAAAGTGGCGTTGTCGCACCGATGGATTTGTATTCCTCCATAAATAAAGCAACGACTGTTTTTGCACTCGTTTTACTTTTTGCCACTGCCTGTTCCAACGCTTTGTTGAATTTCTCATCTTTTGGATTGTTCGCCAAATTGCGGATCAATTCGTCCAATGAGATCTCCATGGTTACGTTCATACCGCCTTTCAAATCCAATCCCAAAGCGAGTTCATTTGCTTTAGCTTCCCGATAGGTGTATTTTGCAAAACCTAAATTGTACACTACTTCACCTGCCATTGAGTCGAGATAGCTTTTCTCTTTTGCCAAGTCTCCTTTGGCAAAATTCTCAGCATCTCGCTCCACATTGCGGGTCACCCAAGTAAATGATAGGGAGTGTAGACACGCTAATGACACCACTATCACTAAAAGTTTAATCAGCCCTTTACCTTGCATCGTCTGTTATAATTGTATTAATTTTAATGTTAAATACTGTTTATGTAATTGATAATTAGTTCTCGTTTAATCACATTTTACCAAGAATGGCAAAGGTATAAAATTTTTGTAGAATGAAAAGTTTTATTTATGCCAATTAGGTCAACGGCATAAAAATAGGAGAATTGAAGAAAAAAAGAAATATTAATTGATTTTATTTATAAAAAAAGGCCCTACTCAAGACGAGAAGGACCTTTTTACACTGTTTAGTTGCTTATATTATTTCAATGTGTATTTGATACCAAAAGAAAATGTTGATGCATCAAAATCACTATTGTGGTTCAATCTCCAGTCTGGTTTCCAGTCTGCGTGGAAAGCAATCGGAGCAACTGGAATTTTGAATTCCAAACCTAGTTGAGGACGTAAAGCAACATTTGTAATATTATCTCCTACGTCGATAAATGTCAATTGTGCACCAACGCCGGCATACCATCCCAAACCATTCACGCCTTGGAAGGGTCTTGCATATTGGTAGTCTGCACCTACAGCAACCACGTGGTCGTCAAACATCACCTGTGCTTGTCCCATGTTGGCACCGCCAAAAGATTGCTTATATTGAACACCCCATAAGTCAGTTGTTGTACCATCGAATACAACACCTATCGCTGATCTAAATGGAGACTGAGCTTTCGCTTCCTGTGCGCCAAATGCTAATGCTGCGACGGCAGCTAATGAGAGTAATGTCTTTTTCATAATTATCTTATCTTTATATTTTCATTAATTAAAATAACTTTTCGTGTTACACAAAAGCAAATAGCTTGCCAAAAATGATATTGCCAACATAGGGGCCGTCATGTAGGCTTAATTCATAACGTTTCTAATTTGTCTTCCGATTGTAATTTGTATCTTTTATTTTTTATTATTGCTTATTTTTCTTAAATTTGCCTGGCAAATAGAAAACCCAATACATATTTGCCATGCAATTAGATCCACAAAAATTCGTAGCAGAAGGTCTCACTTACGACGACGTCTTATTAATTCCAGCTTATTCTGAAATTTTACCCCGTGACGTTGATACGAGCACTTCGCTAACAAAAAAAATCAAATTAAATATTCCATTGGTTTCTGCAGCAATGGATACGGTAACCGGTGCTGATTTGGCGATTGCGATTGCACAAGCTGGCGGTATTGGTATGTTACATAAGAACATGACTATTGCAGAACAAGCTGCTGAAGTACGTAAAGTAAAACGCTCTGAGAGCGGTATGATTCAGGATCCAGTTACGTTATTGGCAACAGCAACGGTGGGTGATGCCTTCAATATTATGAAGGAGCACAAGATTGGTGGAATCCCTGTTGTGAACGAAAAAGGTCAATTGGTCGGTATTGTAACGAATCGTGATCTTCGTTTCCAAAAAGATATGAGCCGTCCCATCAATGAATTGATGACCAAGGAAAATCTTGTGGTTGCTCCCGAAGGAACGGATTTGGTGAAAGCGGAAGAAATTCTTCAAAACGAAAAAATCGAAAAACTTCCAGTAGTCAATGAAGAAGGTATTTTGAAAGGCTTGATTACCTTTAAAGATATACAAAAATATAAGCATTACCCGAATGCTGCCAAAGATAGCCATGGTCGTTTATTGGTTGGTGCTGCAGTAGGCGTTACACCCGATACCCTTGACCGCGTGGAGGCTTTGGTGAAAGCAGGTGTGGATGTGGTCACAATCGATACAGCACATGGGCATTCTAAAGGTGTAATCGATAAGTTGAAATTGGTGAAATCGCAGTTTCCTGACCTACAGGTAATCGTTGGAAATATTGCAACAGGTGCAGCAGCAACAGCTTTGGCTGAAGCAGGTGCAGATGCTGTAAAAGTAGGTATCGGACCGGGCTCTATCTGTACAACCCGTATCATTGCTGGTGTCGGTGTTCCTCAGCTTTATGCCGTCTATGAAGTTGCCAAAGCCCTTAAAGGAACTGGCGTGCCATTGATCGCAGACGGGGGTATCAAACAGACTGGTGATATTGCAAAAGCAATCGCAGCTGGAGCAAGCACCATTATGGCTGGTTCTCTATTCGCAGGCGTGGAAGAAGCTCCAGGGGAAACAATTATCTATGAAGGACGTAAGTTTAAATCTTACCGCGGTATGGGCTCAATCGAAGCCATGGAAAAAGGATCGAAAGATCGTTATTTCCAAGACGTAGAAGATGATATCAAAAAATTGGTTCCTGAAGGTATTGTGGGACGTGTTCCATATAAAGGTACACTGGCTGAGGTTGTTTATCAATACATTGGTGGATTACGCGCTTCTATGGGCTACTGTGGTGCTGCTACAATCGAAAGATTACAGGAAGCACAATTTGTTCGTATTACAGGAGCAGGGCTGAGAGAGTCCCATCCACATAATATTTCCATTACGAAAGAAGCACCAAATTATAACAGCAGAGGCTAGATATTGCTTGGAGCATATAAAAACCGATAATCTTGATTATCGGTTTTTTTTGTGTAAAAATATTAGCAAAATAGCCTGAGTGATCAACAGGAAATTTGTACTTTTATACCCTATTCTCAGGTTTTAAAATTTAAGGAGTTAATTTGGATTATTTAGCGGGTTTAAACCCTTCACAACGAGGAGCCGTAGAGCAAACAGAAGGTCCTGTGATGATTGTTGCGGGGGCTGGTTCAGGAAAAACACGGGTCATTACCTATCGTGTCGCACACTTGATTCGAAAAGGTGTTGATCCATTCAATATCTTGGTATTAACATTTACCAACAAAGCGGCCAAAGAGATGCGCGCGCGTATCGTTTCTGTTGTTGGGAGCGAAGCGAAAAATATTTGGATGGGAACATTCCACTCGGTGTTTGCAAAAATACTCCGTGTAGAAGCTGAATTGATCGGTTATCCCAGAAACTTTACCATCTACGATACGGATGATACCAAAAGTTTGTTGCGTGCCATTTTAAAGGAAATGAATCTCGATGATAAGCTGTATAATGTCAATCATGTGTACGGACGTATCTCACAGGCAAAAAATAACCTGATCTCACCGCAGGAATATAATAAGAATGAAGCCATATTGGCCGAGGATATTTCCAATGGTCGTGGTCAATTGGGACAGATTTATATGACCTATGCACAGCGCTGTTACCGTGCTGGGGCAATGGATTTTGATGATCTGTTGTTTAAAACAAATGTATTGTTAAATAAACATCCAGAGGTACTGCATAAATACCAGCATCAATTTCGGTACCTGATGGTCGATGAGTACCAGGATACCAATTTCTCGCAATATCTTATTGTTAAACGCCTGGCAGCAGTCAATGAAAATATCTGTGTGGTTGGGGATGACGCACAGTCTATCTATGCATTTCGTGGGGCAAATATTCAGAATATCCTGAATTTCCAAAAAGATTATCCGGATGTTAAGATCTTTAAACTAGAGCAGAATTATCGATCTACGAAGATGATCGTGAATGCGGCCAATTCGGTGATTGCCAATAATCAGAATCAATTGGAGAAAAATGTTTTTTCGGATAATGAAGAGGGCGAAAAGATCAAGGTTTCACGTGCTTTCTCTGACAATGAGGAAGGTAAGATCGTGGCCGATCAAATCATTGAAGAGAAATCGTTAAAAGGACTTAATTATAAGGATTTTGCTATTCTGTATCGCACAAACGCCCAATCCAGGGCTATGGAGGAGGCCTTACGCAAAATCAATATTCCTTATAAAATCTATGGTGGTACTTCTTTCTATCAACGGAAAGAAATTAAAGATCTGATCGCGTATTTCAGACTAACCTTCAACCCGAATGATGAGGAAGCACTCAAGCGTGTGATCAATTACCCGCGTAGAGGGATAGGGGATACGACAATCGAGAAGATCATGATCGCTGCAGATCAGAATCAGTACCGTATATGGGATGTTGTTGCAAATGCGGCCCAGTTTCTAGATGGGCGTAGCGCAACGTCTGTCGGTGGTTTTGCACAGATGATACAGAGTTTTCAGGCCCTGGCCAAAAACAATAACGCATTTGATACCGCAATGCATATTGCACAGCACTGTGGTATTCTGAAAGAATTGTACGAAGACAAATCGGTAGAGGGGTTGGCACGTTACGAAAATATCCAGGAACTCCTCAATGGTATCAAGGAATTTTCGGAACGGGAAGATATCGAAGAACGTGGACTTGACGTCTATATGCAGGATATCGCCCTGTTGACAAACGACGATAATGATAAAGATCCAAATGCGGATACTGTATCATTGATGACCATCCACTCTTCCAAAGGCTTGGAATTTCCGATTGTTTTTATTGTAGGCTTGGAAGAAAACCTATTTCCTTCCCAGTTGTCGTTGAATTCCAGGTCGGAACTGGAAGAGGAACGAAGACTTTTTTATGTTGCCGTTACGAGAGCTGAAAAAAAATTACTACTTTCGTATGCTACTTCGCGATATCGTTGGGGAACGCTGAATAACTGCGAACCTAGTCGCTTCTTGGATGAATTGAATCCGGCATGTCTTGCATTGGATTTTAAACCACGACAAACTTCTGCCTCAGCCGGAAGTTTTCAAGGCGAACGAATTGCATGGCAGCAAAAGGACAGTGATGATACGTTTTCTAAACCTAAGCCTAAGCCCATGGTTAAAACAACATCGATACTGCCGAAAGCCCACAAACCTACTGCGGGTTTTGCTCCTTCAGATACATCAAATCTTCAGGTCGGCATGGAAGTTGAACATGAACGCTTTGGATTTGGTAAAGTTGTGAATCTCGAAGGAAACAAAGGAGATATAAAAGCAACTATTTTCTTTAAGGAGTTGGGACAGAAACAATTGTTGCTTAAATTTGCAAAACTTAGAATAATTCAATAATAAAATACCAAAACGATATCTTAATCGTTTAATTAGGTACTTATATTAGCTATATGAACTTTGACTACAACAGCACTAGACCAAAATTGATCCTTGCAGAATATGGTCGCAATGTGCAAAATATGGTAGATTACATCTGTACTTTACCCACAAAGGAAGAAAGAAATAAACATGCGCAGATTGTAATCGATATGATGGGGGTATTGAACCCACATTTGAGAGACGTGTCTGATTTTAAACATAAACTGTGGGATCACCTACAGATTATCTCTGATTTTAAATTGGATATCGACTCGCCTTATCCAATTGCCACAGCGAAAAGTGTGAAACACGAAGTTGAGCATTTAGGCTATCCGCAGCATTCCATTAGATTCAAGCACTATGGTTTTACCGTAGAGAAAATGATTGAAAAGGCGTTATTGGCCAATGACGAAGCCAAAAGAGAGCAGATGGTCATCGGTATCGCTAATTTTATGAAAATGGCTTACCTGACCTGGAATAAGGATTCTGTTTCAGACGAGTTGATCATCCAGGATCTAAAAGAATTATCAGGTTATCAATTGACCTTACCAGAGGGTACCGTATTGACTAAACTTGACTTTAAAACTCCGCCTCCGGGAAATCGCGTTAAAGGTCCTGCTAATAGTAATTCTGGCGGAAATAATAACAATAGCAATAACAATAATTCCGGTCACCAGTCGAAAGGTGGTGGCAAGCCTCGTATGACAAGTAACAATAACAATAATACGAAGCGCAATAACTACGGAAGCAATAACAACAGCTATAGTCGAGACAACAATAACAACAGCTACGGCAGGGACAACAACAACAATAACAGAAACAGAAAGCCGCAGGGTAACTATAATAACAAACGGGGCTAGTTCTTAAAGATTTCGTTTAAAGAAGCAGGCAATTGCGAAGTGATTAACAGATTTCTTTACAATTGCCTTCTTTTTTTTAGAACCGTACCACTTTAATCGGTAGCATGGTTCTTTGAGGCTTCCATCTTTGTGTAGTAGACGGAAGGCTAAATATCCCGAGGCAAATACAAAAACAGGGGTATGACACTAAGAAGATATCACTTATATATAAATGAACGCATTTGAAATAATCGGTGGAAAACCGTTAAAGGGAGAGATTATTCCTCAAGGAGCAAAAAATGAGGCCTTACAGATCCTTTCTGCAGTTTTACTGACAGAAGAACCTATGACTATCAGTAATATCCCAGATATTAAGGATGTCAATAAGTTGATCGATCTATTGGCTGCTTTAGGTGTTAAAATTAATCGTATAGATAAAGACACATACGTTTTTGAAGCTAAAGATATAAATATAGACTATTTCCAGTCACCCGAATTTAAAGAAAAAGGCGGTGGATTGCGCGGCTCTATCATGATTGTCGGCCCTTTGTTGGCCCGATTCGGAAAGGCCGCTATTCCGAAACCTGGGGGTGATAAAATCGGACGTAGACGATTGGATACACACTTTTTGGGCTTTGAAAAATTGGGTGCTAAGTTTGTATACGATGCGACTACCCATTTTTTTAACGTTGACGCGACAGAGTTAAAGGGAAGTTATATCCTGTTGGACGAAGCTTCTGTGACGGGTACAGCGAATATCGTGATGGCTGCTGTATTGGCAAAAGGGACAACAACGATATACAATGCGGCTTGTGAGCCCTATTTGCAACAACTATGTAAGATGTTGAATCGCATGGGAGCAAAAATATCCGGTATTGGATCTAATTTGTTGACCATCGAAGGCGTAGAGCGCCTTGGCGGAACTTCACACCGGATGTTGCCTGATATGATTGAAATAGGTTCTTTCATCGGACTTGCGGCAATGACCGGTTCAGAAATTACCATTAAGGATGTATGTTTTGAAGAACTGGGTGTTATTCCATCTGTATTTTCGCGCTTAGGTATCAAATTTGAATTACGTGGTGATGATATTTTTATCCCGTCACAAGAATCCTATGAAATCGATACATTTATCGATGGGTCTATCCTGACGATTTCGGATGCACCTTGGCCAGGTTTTACACCCGATTTATTAAGTATCGTACTTGTTGTGGCGACTCAGGCAAAAGGAAATGTATTGATCCACCAAAAAATGTTCGAGAGCCGCTTGTTTTTCGTCGACAAATTGATTGATATGGGCGCTCAGATCATTTTGTGCGATCCACACCGCGCAACCGTTATTGGACTGAATAAATCACACCATCTGAGGGGTATTGAAATGACTTCGCCAGATATTCGTGCCGGCGTGTCTTTATTGATTGCAGCGCTATCTGCCAAAGGAAAATCAGTGATCCACAATATCGAACAGATAGAGCGTGGCTATCAAGATATCGAAGAACGCTTGCGTAAATTAGGAGCAGATATTAAACGTATCGATGCTGAACCAAAAGGACATTAAGTATCGCAAATAGCCTGCCTACTAGCACAAAATAAACAAAATAAGAGAGGCCCCGGATATAAATTCCGGGGCTTTTCTGTGATATCTGCGTCAAATAAGGTAAATTTGTCTATACTACATTTAAAAAGCTATAGATATGGAAAAATATCTAAAAAAGTACGCCTTAGTTTTCCCGTTATTAGGCATAGCGCTTCTTTTTCAAAATTGTCAATCCTCTACACCTAAAGAGGTTAAGCTACATGAAGAATCAAATACAACAACGGATATCCGCTCTGCTAAACGGATCAATGCTGCGGTAATCGTACAAAAAGTTACTTTTCCCAATATGCCTTTTGCTGAACTAATCAGGTTGATGAATCTGACCAAAGATAGTTCACCTGCTGCATTGTGGAAGGCGATATCCACGCTACCCCAGGCGGAACAAATGAAGAAAGATAGCTTTGATATTGAAAATCCCCTGCAGCGTATGGAACTGATGCTTGTTCCTTTACGTAAGATGGAAATTAAATTTGATCAACAACAAGCGAAATCTGATGCGGAGGGCCTGACGTACCGCCTGGAAAATTATGTGAATTATAGCAAAGGTTCAGGCGAGGCTTTTTTAGCAAATAGTGGCAATGAGACTATCCATGTAGGGCTGAACTATCCAGAAGGAAAACTTAATGGATTGGCGAAAGTGCAGATACGCATAAATCCCAAAGAGTATATGATCGATAAGACCGGAAAAACAAAAGTAATTGCCGGAATTACCTGTCAGCAGGCCATTTACAATAAAATTGATGCAATGGATAAAACGCTCCCTAAATTTGTCGTTTGGAAGAGCCCACGGATCCCGAAAGGGATCAATCTGCTGCATCCTTATGTGTTTGATGAAAACGAAGGTATTCTTGAAATTGATGCCTATCTCAATGAAGATGAAAATTCCCTATTGCGCTTTACGACCACTGCTGTTGTCGAAAAGCAATTTGAACCCAAAGAATTTGGGGTAACAAAAGCACATGTTAAGCTTGATGGGGCCAAGGATCAAAACAACATCGAAAAAAATGTACTTGAAGTGGTGTTTCATTAGGAAACATCATAAAAAAGGAGTTGATTATTTGATCAACTCCTTTTTTATTTGGCTATTGTCTCGTCCTGAAATATCGATACACAAAAAGAATCGTTATGGAAGAAGGAACAAATTATGTAAAGCGGACTCAGCGTGA
>NZ_MKWH01000058.1:0-62983 GCF_001899705.1 Sphingobacterium sp. 40-24
TTCAATGTTAAAGTGTAATCACGCTGAGTCCGCTTTACATAATTTGTTCCTTCTTCCATAACGATTCTTTTTGTGTATCGATATTTCAGGACGAGACACAATTATTAACCTAAATTATGAAAAGTCTTTTTTTAATATTCTACACAAAGAATATTTCAACTATTGGACCAAAATCGCGCACGATTTGCGATTTCACATTTCTTTAACAGATTACTGAGATTGAAATGACTAAACGGAAAAAATCCCCAAAATATGACTTGAAATATGCTGTTAATAGAAATTAAATAGACTATTCGGAGTCAATTTCTCGTAAGAGAAAGTGGGCTCTGCCGCAACGTCAGGTAAAATCTTTGATTTTGTTAAGAAATGTACTTTAGTGGGATGTCTTTCCGCTGCCATTTTGACCAATTCCATCATGTAGTGATTGCTCTGATATTTTTTAACTTGTCCTTTTATATCTTCAAACTCGTTGTACTGGCCGTATTGATCTATATATCCCATTCCATAAAAAACGCCATTTTCAATAACAATGCAACTTTTTTCATCGGAATTACGTCCTTTATCGATCAATACAAAGGATGGTTGCTGTTTGAGCCAATCCTCAATACAACGTTCCACCCGGGTATTGTGTAGGTCTCGATCGGGCAATTCGGTCTTCTTGATGGATTTCGTAGACAAACTGGCGTGCCCAAACTGACAAAATTGCGGATTAATAGCGTCATGCTGAATAAAGCTTTGCAGCAACTGAATAGCGTCATATTCACGCTGAAACAGCTGAATACATGCTTGTCCCCTTGTCGTCTTCCCTATAGCCAGATGGAGATAGCCATTTTGGTCCTCATAAGAAAATAAACCGAATTTAGGCTCATACCGTTTAAGTGCCCTATTATATTTTGGCCAGAACTTTTTAATTTCCGCACATTCCAATAACAATGACATCAGCTCAGTTCCGCAGCACTCATAACTTATATGATGAATTTCTTTTAAGAAATGTTGCCTTTGCGCTTGAATATTATTCCCTGTAAAATGGGACAATACTCTTTTTTTTATATTTACAGCCTTGCCAACATAAATTACTTTTCCAGCTTTGTCATGAAAATAATAGACCCCGGGCTCATTGGGCAATTGTTCATATTCCAAGGGATTTAAATGCGGTGGAAAACGTTGGTCTAGCGCTTTATGTTTAATCATATCCTGAAATACCTGTTCGGTATCTAGCACTTTCAAATAAGCAAAGAGAATGGCTGTTGCATCGACGTCGCCACCCGCACGGTGTCTATTTTCAATTGGGATATCTAAATAATCACATAGACGTCCCAAACTATAGGACAATAATCCGGGCTTGATTTTTCGGGCATAGCGTACTGTACATAATTTTATTGCTGACCACTCGAAGCCCGATTCCTGAAGCTGAAACCGAATGAATGAATAATCAAAGTTTACATTATGCGCAACAAAAATACGGTCTTTGAGCATTCCATAAATGTGTTCGGCAACTTGATCAAATAATGGAGCATCTTTCACCATATCATTGTCTATTCCCGTAAGCGCAAAAATTGAATTTGGAATTTCTTTCCCTGGATTAACCAAGGTCTCCCAACGTTCCAAAACCTGGTTACCATCATGAATAACAATGGCAACTTCGGTGATCCGGCTCGATTTTGCATGGCCACCTGTAGTCTCTATGTCCACAATGGCAAATTCTTGTCTTTTGCTTTGATTTACACTCATAACGCAAAGCAAACATACTAAAAATATTAGCTATTTAAAAGAATCACTGCAATTTTACAAAACACAAAAGCGAATTATGCCATCTAACTGGTAAAACAGCTGTTTTTCTCAACTAATGTCATGTTATATATTGCTGGATTTTGTTTAATTTGTACTTTTCATTCATTAAATCATGCTCATGGAAGTAATACAAAAAAATGACGATAAACATGGTAGCTTTGAGGTTATCGATCAAGGAAAATCAGTTGCGCAAATGACTTATACCTGGGCTGGCCCCACAAAATTCATTATAGACCATACGGAAGTAAGTTCTGAATATGCAGGAAAAGGGCTAGGTAAACAGCTATTGATGGCGGCAGTGACTTATGCACGTCAAGAAAATTTAAAAATTATGCCTTTATGTCCTTTTGCAAAATCAGTTTTTGATAAGGATCCGACATTGGCCGATGTGCTTTTTTAAGGCCTCGACCAATATGCAGAAAGATGGTTAGATTGCTGTCGCAATTTACCCATCTTTTTTTCTGTTTATCTACTGGCTAGTTGCTGATCAAATTTAATGGCAAGTTTGTTTATCAACTTGAAGATCAGATCAGCTGTTAATTTCGCCGTTCTAGAATCGATATCAAAATGGGGATTAAATTCAGCAAAATCGACAGATTTTAAGTTGGGCAGATCCAGTAGAATATCGTAGATCGTAAAGAACAAATGATCGGGCACTATACCGTTAAATGCCAATGCACTTACTCCCGGCGCATAAGCTGCAGCGAAAGCATCAAGATCAACCGTCAAATATACATAATCTACTGATTTGGCAAAACGTACAATTTTGTCGCGAATGAAATCAAGTTTCTCAACGACCAGACTCTCTCGCCCTATAATCTGTACTTTCTTCGCTTTGGCATAGTCGAGCAATCCTTTGGTATTACTAATTTCTTGAATACCAATTGCCAGGTAATGAAATGGCAAACCTGCATTAGACTGGTCCTGCTCGATTTGATAGAAGCCCGTTCCCGAATTCCCTTTGCCGTCCTGCAATGGACGGATGTCTAAATGGGCATCCAAATTAATAATGCCTAGACTTTGATCACGGCTCTTAAGAAATTCTTTAACACCCAAATAATGGCCATAGGTTACTTCATGGCCGCCACCCAAGATGACTGGAAATCCTTCTTGTTCAAGAATACAATTTAAGGCAGAACCTAAACCCTGCTGCGACAGCTCTAAATCACTGTCTTTTATCAATATATCACCACAATCTTTAAGTTGTAATTTATCTGAAAAATGTACAGGAAGGTTTGTTAAGACATTCCGAAGTGCTGTGGGTCCGTCCTTGGCTCCTACACGACCTTGATTGCGTCCGACCCCCTCATCGCTACAGAATCCCAGAAAAGCGAAGGACTGTCTTAAATCAGGCTGCTCGAGAAGATCAACACAATCCATTAATTGATGCCAACGCATCCATTCACGATCCTGGCCATCGGTACGCCCCTTCCATACCGCTTGGTCACCTTTACTATATATTTCTGGATTATTCAACAAAAAGTTCATTCGCTCTGATCAAATAATTGTTCAATAATATCGTCATCTACAAGTTGCGCGCGGGTAACTTGCAATGTTGTGTTTCTCTCCATTGCTCGATCTAGCGCCTGATTAGCTTCCTTATTTCTAGCCCAAGCGCGCCTAGCAATCCCATTATTGACATCAAAATACAACATCTTTTCCAATTTAACAGCTGCTTCTTCAGAGCCATCTAGTAGTAGACCAAAGCCTCCGTTGATAACCTCACCCCAACCGACTCCACCGCCATTGTGGATAGAGACCCAGGTAGCCCCCCGGAAACTGTCTCCGATGACATTATGAATTGCCATATCTGCTGTAAATTGACTGCCGTCGTAGATATTGCTTGTTTCCCGATAAGGTGAATCGGTACCGCTCACATCATGATGATCTCTTCCCAATACAATAGGTGCTTCAAACAAGCCACTTTTTACAGCGTCATTAAAAGCCTTTGCTATCGCAATGCGTCCATTGGAATCTGCATAAAGGATACGTGCCTGAGAGCCTACCACAAGTCTATTTTTTCCAGCTTCTTTAATCCATTGTATATTATCTTGCATCTGCTGCTGAATCTGCGTTGGGGCTTCTGTTCGGAGATTTTCCAAAACTGTCATGGCTATTTCGTCTGATTTTTGAAGATCCGAAGCCTTTCCAGACGTACAAACCCAGCGAAAGGGTCCAAAACCATAGTCGAAACACATTGGGCCAAGAATATCTTGTACGTAAGATGGGTAGCGGAATTGATCCTTATCGTCATTCCATACCGCTGCACCAGCGCGACTGCTTTCCAATAGAAATGCATTACCGTAATCAAAGAAATAGGTTCCCTTGGATACATGCTTATTGATGGCATCGACATGCCGTATCAAGCTTTCTTGTACGCATTGCTTAAATCGATCAGGATTACTCGCCAATAAAGCATTCGATTCTGCAAAGGTCAGCCCCATCGGATAATAGCCTCCAGACCAAGGATTATGTAAAGATGTCTGATCAGATCCTACAGTGACGTGGATATTTTCGCGATCAAAAGCCTCCCACACTTCGACAATATTACCGATATAGGCAAAAGATACGGTCTCCTTTTGATCCATCGCCGACTGTACCTGTTCAACGAGCTCATCGATGTTTTCGATCAATCGGTCTACCCAACCTTGTTCATGCCGTTTTTTTGCAGCAGCGGGATTTATTTCAGCGCATACGGTGATACATCCGGCAATATTACCTGCTTTAGGTTGTGCGCCACTCATTCCCCCCAAGCCCGAAGTTAAAAATACTTTACCTTGAATTGTATCATTTGCTGTCAAATGTTTTCGGAAAGCATTCATGACCGTAATTGTGGTACCATGCACAATACCCTGGGGACCAATATACATATAAGAACCTGCTGTCATCTGTCCGTATTGTGTAACACCTAAGGCATTAAAACGTTCCCAGTCATCCGGTTTCGAATAGTTTGGAATCATCATGCCATTCGTTACAACAACACGTGGTGCATGTTGTGACGACGGGAAAAGACCCATCGGATGACCACTGTAGAGATGTAAAGTTTGCTCATCTGTCATCTGAGAAAGATACTGCATGGTGAGCCGATATTGAGCCCAATTTTGGAAAACAGCTCCATTCCCACCATACGTAATCAGTTCATGGGGATGTTGGGCTACAGCCGGATCAAGGTTATTCTGAATCATCAACATAATCGCTGCCGCCTGCTTACTCCCTGCTGGATAGTCAGCTATCGGTCGAGCGTGCATCGCATATTGGGGCCTAAAGCGGTACATGTAGATTCGGCCGTAACTACGGAGCTCCTCTAAAAATTCAGGTGCTAAAACGGTATGCCATTGTTTGGGGAAATAGCGTAATGCGTTCCGTAAAGCCAGCTTCTCTTCCGACCGGGTGAGAATATCCTTTCGTCGGGGGGCATGACTTATGGTATGATCTCGCTCTACTTTTGGGGGCAATACGGTCGGAATACCTTCCGCCACCTCGTTCTTAAATGTATCTTCCATGTTGTTATAATGAGAATACTTCCCGACCATTTTTCCATACTGCTGTAGGTTGCAAACTTCCTTGGTAGTAAGTAATATCCTGATAATTAGCTGTTTTAAATATACTGAAATCTGCTTTCATGCCCTTGGCTAATACGCCGCGATCCGACAGGTTTAAAGCTTTGGCGGCACGGTAGGTTAATGCAGCAAGCAACTCAGCGTTCGTCAACTTCTCTGCTGTTGCCAAAATACTCGCACTCGTCAATAATTGTCCCATGGGTGCAGAACCCGGATTCCAATCACTTCCTATGGCCAAACATGCACCTGCATCCAACAGCTTTCTAGCTGGCGTAAAACCACATCCAAGTCCGATGGAAGCCGCAGGTAGCGCCACCGCAACTGTATCTGAATGGGCAATAAGGTCAATTTCAATTGCTGTTGATGCCTCAAGATGATCCGCAGATTGGGCACCGAGTTCAACTGCAATCTGACTTCCCGAAGTTGTGAACTGATCGGCATGAATAGTCAGGTCAAAACCCATCGCTTTTGCTTTTTGTAAATATGCCACAATGTCTTCCCCTTGAAACGCTGTTTTTTCTATAAATGCGTCAATCCGGTTTGACAGCCCTTCTGATTTTAATAGCGGAAAAAGATCTGTTGTGATTCGATGAAGATAATCCTTTGCCGATCCGCTGAAGTCTCGCGGGAGCATATGTGCCGCCAAACAAGTTGGAACAAGGTCTGATGCCGTACGACGATCCGACTCCTGAATGACACGTAATATTTTCAGCTCCTCTTCAACATTAAGACCGTAACCGCTTTTAACTTCAATTGTTGTGATTCCTTGCCTTAACAGAAAATTTGCACGCTGGATCGTGAGATCAATCAATTCTGCTGCATCACAATCCCTTGTGTGTGATACCGTGCTCCAAATCCCTCCCCCAGCTGCCGCAATCTCCAGGTAGCTTGAGCCTGCATTTCGGAGGGCGAAATCATTCGCTCGATTACCGGCAAAAGCAATATGCGTATGGCAATCAATAAAGCCTGGCAAGGCGACTTGATCTCCTTCTACATGTACAAGTGCCACTTGCTTTCCCCATTGCAGTTGTAATCCCTCAAAGTCCGCCACTTCCATGATATCGTTACCTGCTATTAAAATACCTCCATCTTTAATAATAACTATTTGTTTATCATGGAGCGCCCCATTAACGGGCATATTTGACATGGTTAATATCTGCCTAAAAGGTCCAACTAATTTTAGCTCTTTTTCCATCCTTCTTCGTCTAAAACTCTTCAAATCTTTGTTTCAAATCCGCAGCAATTTCGCCCGTCGCATATTGACGATGCAATGTGATCAGTTCGCCCGATTTTACGAGCCTTAATGCTTCAGTCAACAGCTCTTCCATCGGTTGATCGGATTCGATATGCGGAATGGACTGACGAATTCTCGCATGAATAGCTTCCAATGCTGCAGTCGATTTTAATGGCTGATGATAATCCTTTGCCTGTGCCGCACATAACAGTTCAATGCTTAATATTTTATCAACATTGTCAATGACCTGTAGTAATTTTCGGCCGGAAATAGATCCCATACTGACATGGTCCTCTTGGCCTAAAGAGGTAGGAATACTATCTGCACTTGCAGGAAAACAAAGCCCTTTATTCTCACTTGCAATCGCGGCTGTGCTATATTGTAAGATCATAAATCCTGAATTGAGACCGGTTGATTTCATTAACAATTTTGGGACACCGTTGGTTTGACCTTCTAAAGACAAGTAAACCCTTCGATCCGAAATATTGCCGATTTCCGATGCAGCAAGTGTGGCATAATCCAAAGGCAAAGCGATTGACTGTCCGTGAAAGCTACCGCCACTAATGGTTAGTTCATCATTAATGATCACAGGATTATCGGTCACTGCATTTATTTCGATTTCTATGGTCTCCTTCAAATGAAGCCAAGCATTGCGTGATGCTCCGTGGACTTGAGGGATACAGCGCAAAGAATAGGGATCTTGTACGCGGGAACAGTCTTTGTGGCTTTCTAAAATGGCGGAGCCATGAAGCATGTTAAAAATGCTTGCAGCGACATAACGGTTTCCGGCATGCGGGCGTAATTGATGTAATTCAGTAAAAAATGGTTTTATTGAGCCGTTTAAACCTTCAATCATTAAGGTCGCAATAATATCAGCATTCTGAAGTACACGATTTAACTCAGCAACAGCCATCACAGCATGGGCTGCCATAAATTGAGTTCCATTGATCAAAGCCAGACCTTCTTTTGCGCCCAAGTGCACCGGAGCCATACCATATTTTTCCAAAACGGTAGCTGTTTCCATAATTTCCCCTTCTACGTTGACTTTTCCTAAGCCAATCAAGGGTAAAAATAAATGTGACAATGGCGCCAAATCACCCGATGCGCCGACAGAGCCTTGCTTAGGTACCACAGGAATGATATGGTTTTCGATATGCCAAATAATCCGTTCAATTGTCGCATACTGAACACCCGAAAATCCTTGAGAAAGCGCGTGAACTTTAAGAATAAGCATCAATTTGGCCAAATCATTGGCGATAGGTTCGCCCATACCGACAGCATGGCTTTTTAGAATGTTTTCTTGTAGCAACTGCGTTTGACTTGCGTCAATAAGTGTGGTACACAAGGGACCAAAACCGGTATTAATCCCATAGACAACCTCACCACGCTCGACTATTTTACGGACATAACTGGCGCTCTGCTCGATCTTATTCTTGACTCCGGGTGATATTTCCCCCGTAACCGTTCCTTTTACTATGGCTAAGGCTATGGAGCATGTTAGCTGCCCACTGCCGTATAAAAATTTTTCCATCTTCCTATCTGCTTTACTCAAATGTACTTGCTATATTTGATAATTAGAAATACCATTTTTATCATCAATTGATAACCATGAATTATCAAATAGAACTAAGACACTTACTGTATTTTAAAGTATTGGCAGAAGAGCTGCATTTTAGAAGGGCTGCCGAAAAATTGTTTATTGCGCAGCCGGGCTTGAGCAGACAAATTAAGCAGCTGGAGGAATCCTATGGCGTAGCACTTTTTGAGCGTAATAAACGAAATGTTCAAATGACGGAAGCTGGGATCTATCTCTTTGCGGAGGTGAAAGAACTCTTTAGGCACTTGGATCAGATTGAAACTCAACTTCAAAGCTTTGCCAATGGTAAAATAAGTACCTTAAAGCTGGGGTTTATTGGGTCGGCTGTTCAGACCATCCTGCCGGAACTACTACTCAATTTAAAACAGCAGCAACCTGATATCGAGTTATCACTTCACGAACTAGCGAATGAAACCCAGCTAGATCTGCTGGAGAAAAAAGAATTGGACTTAGGCTTTGTTCGTCTTTCGGAAACGCCACCTGGCCTATGTAGCCTGCCTATACATACCGAGCATTTTAGTCTCGTTTTACCCAACGATCATCCCCTATTGAATTCGCCAAAAGCAAGTCTTGACGCCTTAAAAGATGAATCATTTATCTTATTTTCCAAAAACTATAGCCACTCCTATTATGATCTCGTCATGAGTATCTTTAGTGATCATAAGTTTATCCCCAAAGTTACTTTGCGCACTGTGAATGCTTTGACCATTTTCAATATGGTTGCTCAGGGATTGGGTGTTGCCATTGTTCCTTCGTCTTTAAAGAACGGATACCATGTTGATGTCACCTTCCTTGAATTGAACGGTTTACCACAACGAACAACGCTCTCTCTAGTTTGGAATGCACAAAATCGCAACCCGGGTATTCCATTGGTCACCCAGATCATCACTTCACAACTAAAATACGGATATAATACGTCAAAGCGGGATAATTAAGGTCTAAGTCCATATTAAAACAATAAAGAATAAATTGTTCGGTAAGCTTGTTCGTGTATTGCATATCAGAAACAAATTTTCTAAGTTTGAGTTATTTACTAAACTTGATAAAAAAACAAATTATGATTTTAGAAGTAGCTGTATTGCAAATTATTGAAGGACAACAATCCAATTTTGAAAGAGACTATAAAACAGCTTGCCAGTATATTAGTGCGAGTAAAGGCTATATAACGCATTCACTACGTAAATGTATTGAGAAAGACAACCAGTACATTCTATTGGTCGAATGGGAAACGTTGGAAGATCATACCATCGGTTTCAGAGAATCTGCATTATTTAAGGAATGGGAAAAACTTTTACATCATTACTACGATCCGTTTCCAACAGTCGAACATTATGAAGTGTTAAAATAGTAGTTTTATCGTCCTTTTTCTATAATAATCTAGTATCTTTGTAGAAATTTTTGATATTCAACTTTTAACCCCTGTAGCGTCGCAAGCGTTACAGCTTTGAACAGAACAAGATGTACACAAAAGAAAAAGCAAAAGTAAATAGTTTTACGGTAGATCATACCAAATTAAAACAAGGGATCTACGCTAAAGCTTCTACCACCAATAACAGCAATGTTGAAAGTTATACAACTTACGACATTCGCATGATTAGACCGAATTCTCCTGAGCGTATGCTATCGCCTGAAGTCATGCATACCTTAGAGCATTGTTTTGCAACAGAAATTAGAACCATCTTAGGTGATGAGGTTATTTATGTTGGACCAATGGGCTGTTGCACGGGATTTTATGTTGTATTGGCTGGAACAGCGAAAACTCCTCAGAATGTGGCGGAATTGATGAAAGAAGTATTAGAGACTATTCTTACAGAAGGATACGAAGTACCTTTCCAAAACCCGATTAGCTGCGGAAACTACACATTTATGGATTTTCCCACCTCAAAGCAGGCTTGTGTTAACTTCTTAAATCTGATAACTGCCGGAGAATTGGCTTTTGAGTATCCATATATTGAAGAAAACTAAATGATCCTGAATAAAGATATTGAAACGATTATCTTGGTAGCAAATAAAAATGAGCTATCTTTTAATCCGACCAGTGAATCGACTTTTGTCTACGAAATTGGTGTAGGTAAAGTAAATGCTCTCCTAGCCGTTGCTACGCTTTATGAAGACATCAAAGCTTTAGGGATCAATCCTATTCTTCTCAATGTGGGCACTGTGGGCTGTACAAGACATCCGATAGGACATGTTCTTTATCCGGCATACTATGCGCAAGGAGACGCGTATACAGATGGTTTTTTTCTGGAAAACACCTTGTTTTTTAAAGGGCAAGGGATTTTGGAATCCATTTCACGCGATGAATTTCGTTACGAAGATGCACTCTTGACATCGGATCGTTTTATCAATGTAAATACGGCTTTTTATCAGGATATCAAACATTTTAATCCTCTGGCATTTGATATGGAATCTTATGCCCTAGCGAATTTCTGTTTTCAAAAAAATCTCACCTTTCATAGCATTAAAATTGTTTCAGACAATTGTGATGGTACCGTTAAAGATTGGGAAAGCATTTTAGGGGAAATTTCGGGGAGATTAGGAGACATCCTCGATCAATTTATGAAAAAATTGAATCACGAAAAAGCTGCTGTTGTCCCTATATCGTAAGTTAATGAGATAACAAAAAGACCTGTAGAAATAGAGGTCTTTTTTGTTGCTATTTGGGCCGTACCGCTGCCCAAATTCCCCAGCATTATTCCAATAAACTACCTTGTTCTTTCTTCAACAGCTGCCCCTACCGTCCTTCTAATTTGAATTTATCGAAACTATTCTTCGCCGAGGTTGTTCAGATAGTGGATGACAAGCCCATCGTTATAGTCAATATAACTCTTCCACACTGCAAATAAATCGATCTAATATTCTTATGAAGAAAAAGAAGAAAATAATAATTTCAAATAGACTGCCGATACAAATAGAACGAAAAAAAGAAAAATTAATCATCAAGCCGAGTGCGGGTGGACTTGCAACTGGGTTAAACTCCGCTTTTGATAGCGACGAAATACTCTGGGTTGGCTGGCCGGGAATCGTTCCGAAAGATGAAGAGGAAAAACAAAAGATTGTTGAGCTTCTCAAACCGATGAGCTTACTTCCTGTTTTCTTATCAAAAGATGAAATCCGCAATTTCTACGAAGGTTATTCCAATGAGGTTCTCTGGCCTATCTGTCACTATCAGCCGAGCTACATTCATTTTGATCGCGAATATTGGTCTACGTATGTCACAGTGAATAAAAAATTTTGTGAAGCCGCTCTTTCCATCGATCAACTTTCGGATTTTATCTGGGTGCAGGATTATCAGCTTATGCTGCTCCCGCAACTGCTGCGTTCAGAAAACCAAACACTCAACATCGGTTATTTTCACCATATCCCTTTTCCTTCTGAAGAGCTCTTTATGAACATTCCACAACGTAAAGAATTGGTCGAAGGTTTATTGGGTGCGGATCTCATCGGATTTCATACGTTCGCTGATAGCCAGAACTTTCTAAACGCCTGCAAAAAAATACTGCATGTATCATCTGGTTATAATCAGCTGAAATATAAAGATCGCCATATCTTTGTGGAATCCTTTCCGATGGGCATTGATTTTGATAAATTCGTCCAAGTCAGCCATCAACCAAAAATTCAATCCATTGCAAGCCAATTTCGAAGCCACTTTCCCGACCAGAAGATTATTATATCGGTCGACAGGCTCGATTATAGCAAAGGGATATTAGAGCGATTACGTGCTTTTCTCACCTTCCTTGAAAAATACCCCGAATGGCATACAAAAGTTGTCTTATATATGCTTATCGTGCCATCAAGGGATAAAGTGTCGCAATATAAGAAGCTGAAAGACGAGATTAACCGAAAGGTGAGTGAAATCAATTCCATTTATGGAAATTTAAGCTGGACGCCAGTATTATATTTTTACAAATCACTTCCATTCGAGGAGCTGGTTGGATTATATGTTGCATCTGATATCTGCATGATTACATCGACGCGTGATGGGATGAATCTTGTCAGTAAAGAATATATCGCCAGTAAAACGTTATCAAAAGGTGTGTTGATTTTAAGTGAGTTTGCGGGCGCTTCCAAAGAACTTGTTGACGCCTTGATTATCAACCCCTATAATCGAACGGAAACTGCTGACAGTATTTACCAAGCGCTTAAAATGCCGCCCGAAGAAGTTCAGGAACGTACCGATGCCAATATTCAGATTATACAGAAGTTTAATGTACAGCATTGGGTGCAACTATTTACCAATCGCCTGGCTGAAACCAAAGCCATCCAGCGTGATGAATGGGCAAGGCGGATTTCAGATAAAGTGTTCAGTAGTATTTCGGAACGATACAGTAAAAGCAGCAATAGGCTCTTTTTCCTGGATTATGACGGCACTTTGGTCAAATTCCAGAACCACGCCCAAAAAGCAACTCCGACGACCTTATTGTACAACCTCTTGGATAATATTATTTCAGACCCACTTAATACCTTGGTCATCATAAGCGGGCGCTCGCAAGAAAGCTTATCGTCTTGGTTTGACGGTCGGTCTTACTATTTGGTTGCCGAACATGGCATTTGGTCAAATTTCCCAAATTTCAACTGGTCATATAAAAAAGGACTGGCACTTCATTGGATGCCCGAAGTAAAAAAATTGATGGAAAAATTGGCCGACCAAACTCCAGGCGCATTTATTGAAGTCAAGCCTTATTCATTGGCCTGGCATTATAGAAAAGTAGAATTAGGCTTGGGCGAACTTAAAGCCACTGAATTAAAAGAGATTTTAAACCCGATGCTGAATGATTATGGCTTACAGTTACTTGACGGAAATGCGGTCATTGAGGTTAAAAATACGGAAGTTAACAAAGGTAAAGCAGCATTGGAAATTGCAGGTCATATAAAAGCAGATTTTATGTTGGCCATTGGCGACGACATTACCGATGAAGACCTATTCCGTTATCTTCCTCAATCGACGATAAGTATTAAAGTTGGTAGCAATAAGTCTGCGGCAAAATATTATCTGGATGAACAAGAAGATGTTCTTCAATTTTTGAATCAACTTATCATAAAATAATGAACGAAAATACAATGGAAAAAAGACATACCTATCAATCTGGAATCATTGGCAATTGCTCCTATATTGCGCATGTCGGTATGGATACCAATATATCTTGGCTGTGCTGGCCCTCTTTCGAAGATAGCTTTGTATTTGGCAGTATGCTCGACAAACAGCAAGGCGGGCGCTTTGAGATCAGCTCAGAGGAACCTATTGTCGAAACCAAGCAATACTACATCAAAAACTCCAACGTGCTCTGCACGGAAATCCATACAGCGTCCTATGCCTATCGCGTTACGGATTTTGCCCCTCGATTTGAACAATTCGGACGATATTTTAAACCTTTGATGTTGGTCCGGAAGATCGAACCTTTATATGGGGTCCCCAGTGTAAACGTTAGGTGTCATCCTACTGGCGACTATGGCCGATTGGCACTTAAACCAACCCGTGGAAGCAATCATATCCTGTATAGTAACGACCAGATCGGGGAACGAATTCGCCTTACTACGGATCTGCCCATTTCTCATTTCTTTCAAGAGGAGAGCTGGACCATCATCAGTGAGAATAAATACCTTGTATTGACCTATGATGCTGCTTTCGAATCAGCTATCGCAGGTACCTGCGAAGATTTCCTCCATAAGACAATTAGCTATTGGCAGCGATGGATTAAAAGATGTAGTATTCCCAACATCTATCAAACAGAAGTTATTCGATCCGCTTTGGTGCTAAAGCTCCATCAATATGAGGACACAGGAGCAATTATCGCAGCTTCAACAACAAGCTTGCCCGAGTACCCTGGTTCTGGCAGAAACTGGGACTACCGCTATTGCTGGGTACGGGATAGCTACTATGTGCTAACGGCACTGACGCATATCGGTCAATTTGAAGAAATGGAAAGCTTTGCAAACTATATTGCCGGCATCACACATCGTAATCCGGGAAGGCTTCAACCATTGTACGGTATTCTCGGCAATTCCGAGCTTACGGAACATATTTTACCCTATCTAAAAGGATATCAGGAAAGCGGTCCAGTGCGAATCGGGAACCAGGCGTTTGAACATATCCAAAATGACGTCTATGGTCAGGCTATGATTGCATTGTTGCCTCTTTTCACTGATCAGCGTTTTAAAATCCATGAAAACAAAAATGTCTTAGGCTGGGTGAATTTTATTCTGGAAAAAATAGAAGCCACAATCGAGGAAAAAGATGCCGGCATTTGGGAGTTCCGGAACTTTGCCAACCATCACTGCTATTCGAATCTTTTCCAATGGGTTGGATGCAAAGCTGCCCTATTAATTGCACGCCAAAATGGTTATCAGGATATGGAGGATCGCGCGAATGTTCTCCTAAAAAAGGCAGAAGCTTACATTGAAGCTTGTTATGACGAGGAGCGAAAAGTCTATCAAAACGCATTAGACAGCCGAAATTTAGATGCAAGCACCTTACAGCTTATTGTTATGGATTATCTTGACCCAAAATCGGACCGTGCACGTCATCACCTCGAGATGCTGGAAAAAGAATTAAAAGGCGAAAATGGACTTTTTTATCGGTATAAGCATCAGGATGATTTTGGCCGCCCCAAATCCACGTTCTTGGTCTGTGCATTTTGGTATGTAGAAGCCTTGGCCTGCGTAGGGCGTGTGGAAGAAGCGAAAGAGATTCTCGAACGTTTGCTGACCTACAGCAATCACTTAGGTCTGTTCAGCGAAGATGTTACGGAAGATAACGGTAGCCAATGGGGTAATTTCCCTCAAGCCTATAGTCATGTTGGATTGATGAATGCTGTTTACCGCCTGGCGATAAAATTGGATAAACCAATTTTTCATTAACATAAAACAAACATGAAGGTGTTAAAAAGTCAGGTTAACACCTTCGGTTTGAGCATTCGAAAGCGCTATCGGTGCTTATATTTACAGGCGCTTATATTAAGGTCTGTTTGTAGCGATCAAAATGCTCACAGATTTCTTCCACCCCAATTTGTTTACCCATTAAATCTATAAAACGGTTCTTATACAATGAGAAAATATATAATCCTGTTGCCAAGCTTCCCACCACAAAAATACCTTCCTGCTCGTTACTTTTGACCAGTTTATTATTTAGATGACATTCCTTAAGCAATGGTATATCATAAGAAGACCATTTCCCCATTTTATCTTTTAGTACCAACCCAATATTTTTTGTTCCAGTCATCGTAATTTGCTCCTTTCTTAAAAAGGGAACATCAGTAATTGTCTAAATGTTTGCATCATTTGCTGATTCCAGCAAAAATGCGTCTTTTATACACAGTATCAAGTATAAACACGTTATATAAAAAAAGCATGTTTTCACCATTATGGTTTGAAAACATGCTTTTATTAAGTCTGTACGAGATTAATCTATCTTTTGCCAGGCAGATAGATCTGAAAACCCAAACCTACCCCCAATCCACTCGCTCCACTACCCGTATTGATATTGGCTTTACTGTAGTTATAACCGAAGGTGGCTTCCAAAGCCACTGTCCTGGTAATAAAATGTGCATAACCCACATTCGCTCCTACGGCCAGTGCAACATCTTTCCCTTTCGAGCTACCCGAAATCCCGATGTCTCCCTGCCCAAAGAATCTCCCTGTAGTGGAACCTGCATTGGGGAAGTAATAGCGTACAAAAGGTGCAACCCCATATGTCCATTCATTATCAGCATCCTTTACCGTGGCCAAACCTAAGTTGGCTTGCGCTCCGATGGCCAAACCATCCGAAACAAAATAGCCCGCTCTCGGTTGAAGTGCAATGTTAAACGATTTTGCTTCAAAGCTGTAGCCTAGATTACCGATCGATCCACCGACCATCCAGTTTCCTTGCTTTATAGGTTCGATGCCTACCTCCGATGACATCTGTGGCGTGGTCTCAATTTTCTGCGCATGGGCCTGATACCCAATACCTGCTGTTATTAATAAAAGAAGTGTCGATTTTTTCATATATATGTATGTTCTAAATTACTTTAATTTAATAACAAGGTCAATAAATGAAAAGTTTTAAATTTATCATTAAAATATGGATACCACCTTTTAATAAAAAAAACAACCATTCAGTTTTAATTGCTGTTCTTTATTAAAAAGATGATGAATACAGCAATTCAATTTGGTGATTCTATTTCACAGTCATATTGGAGAAACTCCATGTACATGAACGAAATAGACCCTCTAGACAACGATCCAAGTACCGACGATGGTACTTCTGTACGGAAGCAGCCTCAAGTCCCTTCCCAAGAAGACGTAACTCCTGACCTATACTATCCTGAAAATGCAGAGGGGCCTGATCCAAGCGAAGAAGAACAACGCGATCGTAGTAATAAAGAAAAAACTAATACAGAAGAGGATCAAAAGAAAGAGCAACCGGACCATTCAGAAGAAGATATTTATGGTGCTGATCCGGATCAAAAGAAAGAGCAAAAAAACTCCCTTAATTAAGGGAGCTTTTTTATCAGATATATTGATAGGTCGACGAGATGGTTACGGTTTTGATTTACTATTATTGATACTGTCTTTCCTAAGTGTGTCTGCTAAACTCGTATCTTTCTGCATGGTCATTTTTTGCTGTTCGCTTAAATTATACCGGGTTTCGTCGGCATCAGTAGGTGCAATGTTGTCTGACTGACCGCTTCCCTCAGTTTGATTTTTGGTCGAGTTTTGGCACGAAAAGAATAGTGTAGCGCATAATATCGCTCCTAAAGTTAATGTGAATCTTTTGCTCTTTTTCATAGTCTATTTATTTTGTGTTAATCTTTTCGATAAGAACCACATGCAAAGCTTATTAGTTCAATAAAAGCTGATAAAAACAAAAAATTCAAAAACTTGCTTAAAAAAATGGACACTAGTATATGGCATTAAAACAGGTAATACCCGTAATAAAGACATTTTTTTTAGGAACAAATACCCAATTAAAAAAAGCTATTCATGGCAGTAAATTTTATTGCGACACGTTTAATCCTGCTTTTTTGTAGTGTTTCTACTACAAAATCAACGATACGCAGCTTTACGTATTTTTCCCATATACCTGTTTAAACAAGGTTTGGATGACCTCTAAATCGCAAAACTAGCACTTTAATTGTACCTCTGTTTATCGAATACACATCAATCAATTTAACAAAAGGTACTATGAACAATTCCAATTTAAATTTGTTAGTCGAAGAAAAAAGAAGTCTTTTGAAACATTTCGCGGGAAAATTCACCAATGATCCTGATGAAAAAGAGGATTTGATTCAAGAAACACTTATCCGCGCATTAAAATCGATCGATGATTTTATCCGTCACCCCAAGTTAATGTCTTGGCTTTACGTTATTATGAAAAATGTATACATCAATCAATACCGCAAAGCGAAGCGTACGAATGATATCCACGAAACCTACATCGGTCTGGAAAGTACCAATACAATAGAAACAAATAAAAGTGACAACAAATTCATCGCGGATGATATTGAAAAAGCGATGTGCAGTTTGTCGGAAGAAAATTATCAAGTGTTTCAATTATTTCTCGAAGGATATAAATATCATGAGATAGCCTCTTATTTTGATATGCCCGAAGGCACTATAAAAACCAGGATCCACATGACAAGAAAGAAACTTCAAAAGCAACTTAAAATTTACAGGCTCAAATAAAAAACAAAAAGGTGGTTCTAGGGTTATCTATCTAGAAGCAGCTAACCGACATCACAACAATTCGTTAAATGGTAAACATATGAAATCAGGAGTTAAAATAAAGAATCAGCAAGCTATGGTCATTGCGCTAATTATCTGCGGCGGTCCGATAGGAAAAGGAAATAGCAAAACCATTGTTCAACCAGAAGTTTCGGAATCAGTAGACAAGAAACAGATTAAGGTCGATACGGAAAAAGCTAAAAAAACTTCTTATTTGAATAAAAAATAAAGATAGCAATTACCGTCAAACGGCTGCTTTAGCAATCTAAAGCGGTCGTTTTTTTTGCGTTTCGCTCCAGCTATCGTGCAACAATCTACTGATGGTACGCTGTATAAAATCGCCTTCATGGATGAAATTATACCTATCCTGTTCTTTCACAAAACTGCAGGGCTACTTGAGGCGTTCTTAAGTGAAAAATAGAAATTCACAAAGCCGACATTAAATGGAAAACAATACGGTAAATGATCGTACATTAATCAGCGACCTTATACAGATCAACAACGATCGGATTGCAGGTTATCAAAAAGCTGTAGAAATAGCCACGCGCCTCCATCTTGAACATTTAAATAACACCTTTGTTGAGTTTATGAACCAATCCGAGGTATTTATTGAAGAATTAAAACCCTACCTAGCTCCGCGGGAAGACGACTCAATCGGAGGAACGATGATCAGTGGCAAGCTATTCAGAATTTGGATGGAGATAAAATCCGCCATTTCAGGAAATGATGAAAGGAGTTTACTATGCAGCTGTGAGCAAGGTGAAGATGCCTTTACACATACCTATAAGGATGTTGTTGACCATGAAGGCTGGGAAATCAGCCATGATCTGCTCCTGCTCATCGAAAAACAACTTGGTATACAGCTCGAAGCTCACGAATATATTAAAACGTTACGAGACAAGGCCACAACGTCTTAACCTATTATCAACATATTTTACAAGGGAAAATGCACTATGAAAGCAAGAACGGGGTATACAAGAAGAAAAGTAGGTAAGTCTTTTAAATATTTCGACGCTTCGGAAAAGGAAGTGTCCGAAAAAAAGGTTTTAGAGCGGATCGCAAAACTCGTTATTCCACCAAATTGGACAGATGTTTGGATTGCTAAAAGCTCAAAAAGCGATTTACAGGCTTTTGGCTTCGACCAAAAAGGACGCAAACAATATATCTATCATTCCAAATTTGTCGGCCAACGGCAAGCTGCAAAGTTTAGCAATATCCTCTATATGGGTAAATACTTACAAGAGTTGAGAAACATCAGTTCCAAACACCTCAAACACGAATTTTGGGACATGGATAAACTTTGTGCAGTTGCTTTTAAAATAATGGACAGTACATTGATTCGTATTGGCAATAAGCGTTATACACTGACAAATAAATCGTATGGGCTGAGTACTTTGGAAAAAAGACACGTCAGCATTGAAGGCAATCGGATATCGCTAGCCTATAAAGGTAAAAAGGGGGTTTTCCAGCAGAAATCCTGGACCAACAAACAACAAGCTAAACTTTTGGAAGAATTACTAAAAATGAAAGGCAAAAGGATATTCCAAATGGATAGTGCAAGTTGCGAAAGCACTTTCTGTGGTTCCGCTTTTAATCAGTATCTGCGGAAGAATTGTACGGGTGAGATCAGCTGCAAGAGTATTCGTATTTGGGGCGCCAGTCGTGAAGCCTTTTATCAGCTTGCGCAAACAAAACAGGCGGAATCACTCAGTGCACGGAAAAGACAATTAAATAGCGTCATCAAGAAGGTTGCAGAGCAACTTGGTAATACGAAGTCTGTTTCGCAGACTTATTATATCCATCCGGCCATACAACAGGTATTTATGGAAGCAAAGTTCCCCTTTATAAAAGATAAATTACCGCTAGCGAAGCTTGAAGAGAGAGTATTCCGATTTTTACGTAAGCATGGCTAAGCAGGAAATTACCGGCCAAATCTAAACCATTCTTCCAATGGATGGTTTAGCTTATGAAGCCAGCTCGCAACCATCTCCATTGCTGCAACAGAAAAGGTTATACCATTTCCGCCGAAGCCACATACAAAATATGAATTTTTGAACTTTCTATGTTCTCCGATATAAGGTAATCCATCTTTGGTCGTCCCAAATGTACCTGCCCAAGTAAAATCAGTGCGGAAGGTTTTATCGACAAAAATTTTATTAAATGACTGCGCTAACTTATGAGACTTCTTTGCAATGAGCTCATCTCGCTTGATGGGATCTCTAAAGGTCTCATCTTCTCCTCCAATCAGAAACCTATCGTCGTCTGTTGTTCGCATATACAAATAGGGCGTGGCCGTATTCCAGATGAGAAGGTCGCGATATAGCTGATTATGTTCTTTATCAGCTTCCGATACAATAGCAAATGTGCTTAGCAGGTCAACAAATTTTTCGGAAATGAGATTTGTTGTTTCGTATCCTGTACAATAGATAATCTTTTCCGCTTTGATTTTAGCCCCTGTTGAAGTAATCGCTGAATTATAACCAGACTTATAAAACACTTTTTCCAACGCTGTTTTGTCAAAAATCGACAACCCTCGGTTAACATTATATGCCAATAGTTCGTGTGTGAAACAAAAGGCGTCAATGCTTGCCCCTAGATCCGAAAGTATACCCCCATAAGCACCGCACATTGCATAACGTTCCCTGATATCCCGCTCCGTCAGCCACTTGACGTCGAAGCCAGCTTCTTGCCTTGCTTCGAACTCCACCTTTAGCCAAGCTATATCCTTTTTCTTTGCCGCATAGTAGAGTGACTGTTTGCTTCTAAAACCAGCTTTCGATCGGATTTTCTTGGCAAGTCTACCTAATTTATCAATAGCTTCTCCACAGGCTCGGTAGCTCGCAATTGCCCCCTGAATGCCGATTAATTCCTTTAATCTATATAAGGGAATATCAATCTCATATTGTAACATGGAAGTTGTTGCCGCCGAACTCCCATTCGCAATTTCCCGCTTATCTATAAGAACACATTTCTTTCCATCAGCCATACATTGATGCGCAATCAAGGCTCCGGTGATCCCCCCTCCTACAATAAGTACATCACAGCTTATATCTTTTTGTAAGGAAGGATAGGTATTTAAGAGACCATTCTTCACCAACCAAAATGGCTCATTAGACTTTAAATCCATGATAATAATAGCAGCTTTACAGTATATAACCGATTCCTTTAGGAATAGTTTGCCAGCTATTTTATTAAATTTCAAACCATTCCTCCATAGCGAAGGTTATCGTATTAGCAATAAATGGACAACATATGCGTGCAATTTGGACAGGGGCTATTGGTTTTGGCTTAGTTAATATTCCCATAAAATTATATAGTGCAACTGAAAATGCAAGTCTCGATTTGGACATGCTTGATCGTAAAGATTTATCCAATATTAAATTCAAACGGGTAAATGAACAGACTGGTAAAGAAGTAAAGTGGGACAATATTGTTAAAGGATACTTTATGAAAGACCACTATGTAGTTTTGGAAGACGCCGATTTTGAAGATGCAAGTCCGGAGAAATCAAAACTTATCAATCTGCATGCATTTGTAAAACTGATGGATGTTGACAGTATTTATTTTGAAACACCTTATTACCTCGAACCACAGAAGGGCGGTGAGAAAGCTTATCAGCTGCTTGTCAAAGCTTTAGAAAAAACAAAAATGGCGGGTTTAGGAGCATTTGTGATGCGAAATGTCGAACATCTAGCCCTTATAAAACCCTATCGTAATGCATTGGTATTGAATAAAATTCGCTATCAGCAGGAGATTAGGGGCTTGGACGACCTTAAATTGCCCACTACAATAAAAATTCAAAAGGTGGAAATGGACATGGCGACACAGCTGATTGAGCAGCACAGTAAGTCCTTTGATATTAGTAAATATAAAAATGAATACATGGACGAGCTCCTAAAAATTATCAAGCAAAAAGACAAGGGAAAACGCCCAACCATCCGAAAAATGAAAGTTGAGCATACAAAAGCAGACGATCTCCTTGCCAAACTAAAAGCGAGCTTGGGTTAAGACGCACCGACATAAAAACCTAGGTGGCTTAGCTACCTTCAAGGAAGCTAAAAGCAGGAATAAGAAATCCAGTATTTTAAGCATAAATAGAAAAACGATGAAAAATATCATACCGGAACAGAAAGAAGGGAAAAGACTTGATTGTTTTGAATCACTTGAATTTGCAAGTGAAGATATCGCTAACTTAGCATTTGAATTGGGCGTAGAGAACCTGAGAAAGGTCAACCATTGGTACACTTTAGCCCAATTACCCGCTACCACATTCCAATTGACAGGCGGTTATGGTACACCGATAGATCGCTTACTCGAATTACATGATTATATCAGACTGGATATCCCCGGACCGGGACTTCCAAGTAGCGGTGGTTATGACTGGGTACATGTCGTTAACCTCACGCTAGACAAAACCTATGATTATAAAGTTTTTGCCCTAACCTTAAAGCCTTGTCCCGATCCAAGCCATCCCGGCGATAAAAATACAGCTCATTTTTTCGAAGGAATTTCATCGTCAACTTTCCTGATCGAACAGCGTAGAAACAGTATATTGTTTCAATATGCTGGCAGAAACGAGATCATAAACGTTGACAATGAAAATTTTAGCGATAATGTTCGGAACTATCTCGTCGGTTTGGCGGCGAAAATAGGAGCCTCCTATCCGCAGTGGAAATCATTAATCAAAGGAATGGCGAATGCTGTTGCCAAAGAATTTAATGCCCGTTTATAGTATGTTGCATGTGAGAAATAGGTATCATTTTTAATTCCAAAGTAAAAAGAAGCCAATAAGGCAATTTTATCTACTTTCCAACGTTCTAATATTAAAGATTCGATCTATGTTGTCGTAATTTTTTTTCGTATATTTATGTATACAATAGGAGTTTTGGGGTACTATGAATCATACAATCCAATCGAGTAATCAAACCGTTATTAAGCTTCAATCTTTTGGCAGCCTGGTCATTTTAGATCGGCACTTTACGATCGTCGGAGTGACGGAGTCTGTCGTAAATGAACATTATACCAGTGAAGCCCTATTAGGAACCCATTTTTTTCATAGCTTTGGCCATACCTTCGGCGAAGCCCTGTTGAAAGTGAGGAATGCTGTGATGGAACTTCTTGAAAACGGACAGTCGCGCCATATTTTACCCATTAAAATTAAAAACGACCGGGTTTATGTTAAACTACGTAGACATGATGAATATCTTTACATTGAATGGGAACAACAGCATAAAAAATATATTGCCGCAAAAAAAATAAACGAACTCAATTTTTTGTTGGATACCATTCAGCCAAATAATTGGAATCGCGTTTGTTCGGCTATTAACAAGATATTGAATTATGATCGGGTTTTCGTTTTGCAGATTCAAGAAACAGGGTACAGTTCGGTGATTGCAGAGCATACGGCCAATGGACGGTCTTCTTTCAAAGGCAAGGAATTCTCCAAAGATTTTATGCCCGAGGAAGTCTTGTCTTATTATCGCGGTTATTCGTATCGATACGCTCCCAACATGGACGATCAGGGACAAGAATTCTATTATAAAGATGAGTCCATCGATCCCCTTTCGAGCCTATTATCTCCTCTGCCTGAACTCCATCAACTTTTTTTGAAAGAAATAAATGTTCAAAGTGCCCTTTTTTTTCGAATCTGTATTGATGATGATTTTTGGGGACTTGTGGTTGCGCAGCATGACGAAAAGCGTGTGGTCGACCTACAACAACGAAAACTATGCACGTTTGCCATCCAGGCGGCAACCAGCAAATATGAAAGTCATGTCAAACAGAATCTCTTGGAAAGAACAGAGCTTCTAAAGCTCGCAGAAGAAGAATTAAAGAAAAGTCTCTCTGAAAATAAGATGGTAAATTGTGCCTTGATACAACATATGGACATCCTAACTCAGCTTGTGGATGCAGATGGTTTGGCAATTTTCAATCAGGGCGACGTTTTTAACTATGGGCAGTCTCCTCCTAAAGCACAGTTTTATGAACTCATTCAATTCCTGCAGAAACATACCGACAAAGCCCTCTTTAAAGACTACAACTTTCGTCTAAATCATCAAGAAAACTTTAAAGAAAAGCTCGGTTTTGCTGGGCTAATGTATTTAAAGGTAGGCTTGGAGAACGATTATTACATCGTTTGGTTTAGAAGAGAAAATAGCAGTCAGGTCATGCAAATGGAGTTAAAAGAAGAACAGGATGGTAAAAAGCAGCTCAAAATCTGGGAAGAAACGCGTTATGATGTTGCCAAGCCATGGAATGATGCTGAAATTAACTTTGTGCTTCGCTTAAATCAAATCATCAAAGAATCCATCTTTGCTAAATTGAAAGAACGCCAGCTCCTCAATGACGAACTTCTCAGCTTAAACAATGAATTGGAAATGTTTACCCATACGCTTTCCCACGATTTGAAAAACCCGCTGTCCATCTTAAAAATGGGCATACAATTTCTTCAGCAACACCCCGACAATATCGATTTTAAAAAAATCAATAAATGGTATCAGAATTTCAGCCGAAGTGTCACCAACATTGAGGATATTATCAACAATATGGTACAATTAAGTCAACACCGGTCCAGCATTTTAGACAAAGAGCCACTTCCAATGGCCTACACCATTCAGCGTATATTCCAAGAAAACAGTATTCTATATAACGTCAATAATTGTCGGCCTACTTTTGGTACATTATTGCCTATTTGGGGCGAGAAAAGTGCCGCTTATCAAATTTTTTCCAATTTAATTATCAACGCTATAAAATATTCAGCCCAGTCGGACAGCCCTGTGGTATCCATAGATAGTTCGCATGAAGATGATTATACCCATTATCAAATCAAGGATAATGGAATTGGCATACCCAGTGAACACCTACCGCACATATACGAAATGTTTACAAGGGCGGATAACGTGGGCTCCATACCCGGTACGGGCATTGGTCTTTCACTCGTAAAGCGCATTATGGAGCGGTTGGGAGGAAATATAAAAATTGAATCGGAAGTCGGTTTGGGCACAACAGTTCATCTTTACTTTCCAATTGTTAAGCCATTTCCCGAACAAATGTTGCTCAATTAACCTGATGAGCATCCTGAAATCTCGCAAACTATTTCCTTGCTGATATTGTTCATTATTCGAGAGAATACAACGCGAATAAAGAGGGTTGTACCACTTAAACGAAATCGAAAACATGGAAGAGATATTGCAACATGCAGTAGTAAAACGAGGTTTGATTATTGCCTATTACTTTAGTAACATATGGTATCGCAAAGGATTATTCGGGCAACATACTATTCCGGATCCCAATGATACTGATCCAATTGAGCGTCCTGAACCGGACGTGGATGAAACCGATCCTGAAGAGGAAGAAAATGTCAATTATGCCCATAAAAAGACACAAACAAGCGACGGAACAAGTGCTAGAGCGGCCTCGTCCGCTGCTTGGGATGAAAATGTCGAAAATCCGGCAATCCCCAAAAAGACAGATTGACCAGTGGGTCAATCTGTAACGATATGCAATTGGCCATTTTCATTAAAAAAAACGTCGCTGATAAAAACGATGCGTTTATCACCCGTTTTTATAGTACGTCCGTGATACACACAGCGGAGCTTTCCTTCTCTATCGCTAAATAGGCTATTGTGTCCGGTACCCGAAATTACTCCCCCGCTATGGGTATTTTTTTCAATGATTGGGTTAGCAGGTGACTTTTCATAGCTTCCCAATGGGGCAGTTGCCGTTCCATAGCCTACCGCATAATTGGCTCCAGCAAAATAGTTGGCGGAATACATCATATAATATTGTCCGTTTTTTTTCATTAGAAAAGAACCTTCTGTCCATCGTCTATTTATCTCACCCGAAGTGACTGACCTACTCTCCCATTCAGCCTGTACGTCATTCATCGAAACTGGAGGTCGCATTAAAAGGACTGGGTCCCCGATCGTTGTAGTCATACTGCTGTCCAATTCAACACCATACACCCAGCTCTCTTCGATCCTGCTATAGCCATACTTCTGCTTCGCCCAATCCGCAACCTCCGACTCCACCGGATGCTCGTAGCAACAACGCGAATAAAACAGATAATTCCTATTGTCGGTATCTCTAAAAACGTTCGCATCAATAATTGGATATCCCGGATCAAAAATAGGTTTTCCAGTAAGGTCTTTGAATGGCCCTAAGGGACTATCCGCCACAGCTACCCCGATGCGATAGTTTTCAATATGTTGTTTTGGATTATCTTTCCAATGGGCGCTATAATACATATAGTATTTGTTATTGACCCGGTAAACTTCAGGCGCCCAAAAATCTTTTTCTCCCCAGCCATTAGGCTGGTTGGCATCATATACTTTCCTTTCCTTCGTCCATGTTTTCAGATCTTTGGAACTATAAGCAATAAAGCCGTTTTCAGTTCCACCTGTGCCATATAAATAATATCGATCGGTAGGCGGATCAAATACAATAAAGGGATCGCCAAAGGCTACATCCGTTTGATAGGATTTTCCATTCTGGGTCAATCCCTGATCTGTAGCCAGGAAGCGAAACTTTGCGGTATCAAACCGAGGAACCGTAATACCATCACCAGTTGATGCAAAATTAAACGGTATGATAGCGGTTCTCCGAGGTGCCACTTTTTCATCTGAAAAGTGTGTGTGACAGACATAATACCATTGCTTTCCTTTTTTGAAAACGTCGCCATGTCCAGTTCCGGCAAAACCGCTATTTTTTCGGCTTAATGCCGGCTGACCTTCCAGTTTTTTCCAAGGCCCATAGACATTATCCGCGATTGCCACGCCGACAGCATAGTCTTTATTTCGAAAATCATTTGCCGAATAAAACATATAATAATACTGGCCTTGCTGGATAACAGTAGGACCTTCGGTAACCGTCCACTCTGCATTTGCTGTGTTTTCCCAGGGTAATTCCGCATGGACACATTCTTTTAGCGTCTCTCCTTTTATTCCCGAATAATCGGACTTTAATTCGGCGACAAAAATTCTATTTCCTTGCGTTAATCTGACATGAAACAGGTATTTCCTCCCATTGCGATCGCTGAATACAAAAGGATCTATCTGCTTTTGCCCGACTTCAAGTGGTGCTTTGGAAGTTTGCTTAAAAGGACCTACAGGGCTATCACTAACTGCAATTGCTATATGCTCATCTGCTGTATAAGCCATATAAAATTTACCCTTTTCAAACCATACCTGTGGCGCCCAAAATCCCGTCGATCCAAAAGCATCTCCTTTTAAAAGAGCAAAACCTGAAGTTGTGCCTGCCGGGACCTTCCAATGTTTCAAATCTGTAGATTGATACACTTTAAACCCCTGCTGTTCTTCAGAATCTCCATTCGTACCGTACAGATAATAATATCCCCCGTAAAAGAATACGGTTGGATCAGCCTGAAAAATCCCGTCTATTGGAATATTCGCCTTTCCTCTCGATACTGCTGTGGTATGCTGTGCGATTGTCGTCTGTACAAAAGACAGAAAAAGGGCACTAATTAAGAGGTATATTTTGTTCATTGAATTGAATAGCTATTTGGTATACAGATATCTAAAATTCAATAATTAATCGCTCAATTGCCTGTAATATTGTATCAATTGAACATCATTTTGTATCATAAAACCATTTCTCTAACCAAGTTTAGTTAAATGCAACTGTTTCATTTAATTGACAAACCATTTACTTGTGAGACCCGTTCTATTTAAAATAATCAAATACTTAATTAAGAGCGTAGGTCATGATATGTAATAACATCTTTTTCTTTTCCTTAATAACCAGTCTGCTGTTGATATCGTGTAATCATCAAACTCCTCAGGAAAAAGCTTCCCATCATATGGAGGAGGCCGAACATAAAGCAGCGGCAGCCAGTGAACAGGCTATAGTGAGAGCTGAAGCTGCGGCAGCAAAGAATACCGAAGCAGTCATTTATGCAAATATAGCTGCTGCTAACGAGGCTGTTGCTGGGATTCTAGCTCCAGCGTTGTCCAATAAGGAAGCTGAAAGGATATACAACAAACTCGGCAAAATCATTGTCGATCGAATCAATGCAAAGACAGCAGTAGAAGCGATGGAGAAAGAACAAGCCATCGCTCGAATTAAAAAAGATGTTTTGGAAAATTTAAGGAATGGCAAAATTACCCAAGCTGATCATGACGGTATAATGGGCTATTTAGAAGATAGCATCAAAGCCGCCAAGTCAGTTATGTAAGGCGCAATCAGCGAGACAAAACGACAAACTTATGATAAATTCAATCGAACAATCGTGTATAGAAGCCTGTTGGCAATGTGTTACTGCTTGCCATACCTGTGCGAATGCTTGCACAAAAGAAAGTGACCTTCAAGCCATGGCAAAATGTATTGCATTGGATATGGAATGCGCAGTCGTTTGTAAAGCAGTGGCCGAACTTCTTGCTATGGAAAGTTACTATAGCCGACGACTTATCAAGACTTGCGCTGAATTATGTACACTCTGTGCAGAGGAGTGCTTTATGCATCCCCATGAACATTGCCAGCACTGTGCTAAATTATGTGAACTTTGCGCAATTGCGTGCAACAAACTAACTGCATAAAATATAGTGGTGTAGATTTCAAATTTCCTGATGGGGCCATCAGGAAATTTTTAATTCAAAATACCTCTTTCAAATGCAAATTTGACCAAATGAGCTGTATTTTTTACGCCCGCTTTATCGATTAAGTTTTGACGGTGTCCTTCAACTGTACGCTTGCTTAAAAATATCTTATCGGCAATTTCAATATTCGTGTATCCTTCTGCAATTAATTTGAGTACTTCAAGCTCTCTATCGGAGATATCAAAATCTGTCTGTAGTTCTCCTGATACCTGTGCATAGCTTTGTCCAGAGCGAACTTGGTCCAATAGTATCATTGCGATTTCCTCGCTCATGTATCGTCCCCCATTTGCGATATGATTTAATCCAAAAAGCAATTCGTTATAGCCAACGTTTTTAACCAAATATCCGGCAAGACCAGATTCAAATGCTTCAACAACGTAATTGATCTGATTCAACATGGACAGTATTACTACTTTAATGGACGGATAATGTTTTTTTAATTCATGTAATAGTTCAATACCATCCATTTCCTCCATGCTGATGTCTGTTAAGACAATATCAGGAACAGGATTAGAATTTAAGAACTGAAGAGCCTCCTTTCCATTCGACGCCTCTCCAACAACTTCAAATCCATCTTGCGATTCTAATAGTAATTTTATTCCGTTACGTACAACCATGTGGTCTTCAACCAATAGGATTTTTATCATTATTCTTTTTTTAAATAGTTAATTTAAGTAAAATACCTGTTGCCGGCGTATGATTCATAATCCGTGCATTATAGAGTTCAGCAATCTTCATCAAACGCATTGGACAATGTTCATGTTTTATTGTTGACAGCGATTTCTCCTGGCTAAAAAAAGGTGACACTTTAATTAAAATCTCAAATTCAATCACCTGCACCGAAACTGAAATAGCCTGTGAAGGAATCTCATCATTTAAATACTGGAATATAGCCGTAAGTAACTTAAACAGCTGAACTTGTGCCCCATGATGCAATTCTCTTAAATGCGGATCTAGCAAGGTGTCAATTGTAAAACCCGATCGTTTTCTATAACTCGCCACAGCCTCATCAACTGCATGAAAAATGCCAAGATCATTCAGTATCGGATTGTAGAGCAACACAGCTTTATTACGAATCTCCATAACCAACGTGCTTAATGAATCACGTAAGCAGCGTAATTCTTCAAAATCACCATAGCGATTTGTAAAATTCTGAAGAGATATACGCATTCCGTAAAGTTCCTGAGCCAATTCATCGCGGAAATACCGTCCTATTTTTCCAATATCATCTTGTTGATTCCTAATAATCGATTTATAAAAATCTTCTTGACTACCATCCCATACCTGCTTTAATTCCGAAGGCTCTTTGAGGCTCTCCAATCGTTCCATGGGCTCTTCTGATAGCTCAAAATATTGTTTTTTGTTTTCGTCCCCCATATTGTTTTTCATTACATGTCATAACTAATAACCATTTAAACGTATCAACAGTTTTAAATATTCACATCTATTTAATCATCAAAAATGTACTTATTAAAACACTACGTATAAATACGTGCGACAAAAAGAAAAAAGGGGGAAATGAGACAGGAAAACACTTGTTATTAATGCAGAATAACGCTTAGCATCAGCCTGATAGCCGAATAGTTATTCTAGATAAAGCATTGACTAACTGATTGTTAAAATAAAACAAGTAATAAATCGGCTTGATCCATTCAGCGTCAACGCATTTCCTCTTAATTATTTTCTAGCACCTTAATTGTAGTGATATAGCCAAGATAGACACTTAAAACTTGATAATATGGAAAATTTAACAATCGATCAACTGTTTAAGGAAAAAAGACCTACATTAAAATATTTGGCAGCGCAATTTACAAACGATCCGGATGAACGAGAAGATCTGGTTCAGGAGACCATGGTAAGGTCATTGGGATCTATTGAAAAATTCCTGAAGCATCCAAAGTTGATGTCTTGGCTCTATATCATCATGAAAAATACATATATTAACCAATATACTCGAAATAAACGATTGGAGAATTACCGCAATGAATATGTAAGTATAGGTTATCATAATGAAATAACAACCAATCGCGGTGAAAATAATTTTATAGCCTCTGATATACAACACGCACTCAATAGTTTATCAAAAGATTACTATAACGCCTTTGCAATGTTTTTGGAAGGATTTAAATATTATGAAATTGCAGAGCATCTGCAAATCCCGGAGGGTACGGTCAAAACACGTATACATATGGCCAGGAAAGCACTGCAAAAACAGCTAAAGATTTATTCAAAAAGTATTGATTAAAAAATGGTCTCTTTTCAAGATAAAAAAGCAGGTAATTACCTGCTTTTTTATCTTATTTCCCATTACTAAGACCTGCCTATGCTTCAACTGCATTTTACCCTAGCGGATATCCTAGTTATTCATTATATTTAGATATTTAGGGAACAACTTATTGATTTAATAGATTGAACATCAAAAATTATGAAAAAACAGATAATCACTTTATTTTTTATATGTTTGAGTGGCATTATGGTAGTATTGTCCTGTGATCGGGCAGCAAAAGAAGGTGAAAATAGAATTCGTGTCAGTGGTGAAGGAAAGATTAGGATAATGCCCGATCAAGTCACTTTGACAATCAATACGGCATTCACAAAACCAAGGATGGTAGACGCGGTTAGAGAGACTCAAGCAACTGTCGATACGGTCATTGCATTGCTCCAAAAATACGGCAATAAAAAGGAAGACATTAAAACAAGCAGCGTATCAGCAAATAAGGATTATCAATACATCGGAAATACCAATAAATTTATTGGGTATCAAGCACAACAAACAATCGATTTTGTTTTACATGATTTATCGAAATTTACAGAATTAACAGGCAAGTTGTTAGAGACCAAAATAAGCGGAATAGGCTCCATCTCATTCGATCATTCCAAAGCAGACAGTATTTTAAGAGAAGCGGATCTTATTGCTTATGATGATGCATTAAAATCTGCAAAAAAACTTGCATCTCGGGCAGATGTCGAAATTGGCAAACTGCTGTTTTTGTCGAACGACGGAAGCGCATCCAACCAATCGACGCAGTTTAGAACAGGGATGGCGTTAGAAACATTCAACAAGGGTTACGGCGGCGAAGGATTTAAAGTAGCCCCCGAAGTTTTAGAATTTAAAAGGACAATATATACGGAATTTGAAATTAGATAGCTCGAAAATTGGGATTAAGAATCTACGCCAATTAGACATTCTGGTAAGATCGTACTTACGGATAAAACTTGCTTAGAATTAGCATACGGCTAAGTTAAATACCATGATTCATCGCGGTGTTTTTTTCGTATATTTAACACATAGTTTATATACAGTTCATTTTCGTTTCGTTACTTTATCATACAATAGTTCAATGTAATCAACGGAGTAATGTATCTATTATGAAAACGATAAACTATTTTTTCCAGCGAATTATATTTAGGATCTTTCTAGGTCGATTCAGTTCATTCTATTCACCCTTGAGATTCCACAAGACCTAATTGTTTTTAAACGGCATTGAGGTCCGATAATTTTATTTTATAAATGCTTTTAACCAAAGATGCTTTTGGCAAAGATTTTATTTGGGGAGTGTCTACAGCTGCCTATCAGATCGAGGGTGCGCATGATTTACATGGCAAAGGTCCTTCTATTTGGGATATCTTTGTACAAAAAAGGAACCGTATATTTCAAAATCAACATGGTAATGAGGCTTGCGATTTTTATAATCGCTACGTCCAGGATCTCCATCTAATGAAAGGAATGCATATTCCTAATTATAGATTCTCCTTATCATGGAGCCGTATTTTCCCGGGTGGAATCGGTGAAGTAAATCAATCAGGTTTGGATTTTTATGATCGATTGATCGACCTATCGCTCGAACTAGGGATCACCCCTTGGGTTACCTTATACCATTGGGATCTTCCCCATGCATTAGAAAAAAAAGGTGGCTGGGTGAACCGTGATGTAAAAGATTGGTTTGGCGAATTTGTTTCCAAATGTGTGCATACCTACGGTGATCGTGTTAAAAACTGGATGGTTCTCAATGAGCCTACCGTATTCACTGCCGCAGGTTATTTCTTTGGCGTGCATGCACCGGAACGAAAAGGTCTGGGTAATTTTTTGGCCGCCGCGCATCATGCGGCATTGGCACAAGCACAGGGAGGTCGAATCATCAAATCGATCCAGCCCGACAGTCAGGTTGGAACTACATTTTCATGTTCTCATGTCGAACCATTCACATCGAGAGACAAGGACATTAAAGCAGCAAAAAAAGCAGACGTATTACTCAATCGTCTGTTTATAGAACCTCTCTTAGGAATGGGCTATCCTACTCAGGAGATTAAAATACTGAATAGAATTGAGAAGTATATTAAATTTAATGATGAAAGAGACCTGAAATTTGATATGGATTTCATTGGGATACAGAATTATACGCGGGAGGTTATACGATACGCCATGTTCGTTCCTTATCTCCAAGCAAAAATAGTATCCGCAAAAGAGCGTAAAGTTGATTTAACTGAAATGAACTGGGAGGTTTACCCAGCGTCCATCTATCATATGCTCAAAAAATTCAGTACCTACCAAAACATGCCGCCTTTAATTGTTACCGAAAACGGCGCCGCGTTTCCGGATAAAGCCGAGAATGGTATAGTACATGATCCTAAAAGAGTTTCCTATTTACAGGAAGCATTGCAACAAGTTTATCGTGCGAAACAGGAAGGTATAAATGTCAAGGGCTATTTTGTATGGACTTTTCTTGACAACTTCGAATGGGCTGAAGGATATCGGCCAAGATTTGGACTGGTGTATGTTGATTTCAAAAATCAACAACGTATCATCAAATCCTCTGGGCATTGGTATGCGGACTTCTTAAAATAAAAAAATTACTTTTTCTCACCATGATGATAAATCAAATTCGTGATTTTTAATAAAATTACCGCTACAAGTATTGCCCCAATAATGATACATACGCTGATTAATGAATTTCGCCCGTTATCAGCAAAAATATAGATTGCGCATACCGCCAACAGGCAGGGCAAAGCAAAAACAATCAGCTTGATCCAATAGACACGATCCTCTTCCTGGAGGATCCTTTCGGTGGTTACCGCATGAATAAGATCGGCCTTATTTTTTCTAAAATACGTAAGAATGAGCTCTATCTCTTCCTGTCTAAGTTCGCGGGGGCGGACGATCTGTTCTTTTAATACGATAAGTAGATTTTTGCGATCGCGTTGTACAGAGCGAATATCTGCCATTTGAAATCGCTTTTTATAGCCCATGGGATTTATTGCATAGCCCTTATAATCGCTGTTTTCGGGACATAGACAAGAGAACTCAATGGCATTTAAAGAGAAGATAATATCAGTGTGATCTTGACCAATCTCTCTAAATTTTGATATGGCAAGTTTAACAGTTGCAAATAATGCACACTGAAGCACAAACAGACCAAAAGACAGATGAAAAATCCAGGACAAAAGCAATGCAACAGCAATAAATCCAAAAATAAACCAGCTCATATTAGACAAAATGTCAACCTTACGTCGTATTATTAACACAAAAATTGTACACATTACAGCTGGGATACTTGCTTTCCAATCCCAAAATATACTGACAACACCCAGCACTGAGCATAGCATATACATCAGCAGTTGAAAATAATCTGATTTCCGTTGGAAGTTGGTTCTCTTAATTTCAATGCTGTTTTCCACTACCTGCTCGAACAAAATGAAAAAATGTTTAACATAATATCTCTCTGATTGCATAAATATAAATATCTTTAATTAATATATATGTAAAAAATCAAAGCGTATCGTATGAAGACTTTTCAGTTTAAATCACATCAGGTTAAAAAGGGCTTAATCTTTGGATTAATTTATTTAGTTGTTGTATTTATACTATGTTATATGATCTTCGGTGGTATAAATGGGATGGCCGATGCGGCAAATAACTTTGGTTCGGCGAAGGGCTTAGGGATATTGGTTGCGGTTGTTATCATTGGTCCACTCGTCGTCATCTTGCAATTGATCAATCCCAAGATTGAAGTACAAGTTGACAGTGCGAACTTATCTATCAGGCAGCCGAAAAAAGAGGATAGCATTATTCCACTGAAAGAGATCTACATCATGGAAATAAACCATGCTTTGGTTAACCAGCTTCAGCTGTTCGATCAAAATAGACAGCTACTCGCTACAATACACCCCCAAAACGACACAAATGTCATTTTCTCCATCGCTAGTGTAATAGCACAACAGGGTAGATTTGTGAAGACAAAGGGGAACAAAAAGATCTTTGGAAATCCTGTTGAAACAATTTCCTATTCCAGGCAATAAATTTGGCATCGATATACGAAATGAAAAGCGCGGCAAAAATTCAGTATTTGGTCCTAATGGTGACAACTCTACTCTTGGGTTTAATCTCACGTAAAATATCTGTCATACCGCCTATATGTGGCGATGTGCTTTATGCCATGATGGTGTATTGGTTATCACGCTTAATATTTATTAAAAAATCACTGTTCTCCTACTGTATCATTACCATTCTATTCTGTTTTACCATTGAATTTTTACAACTTGTCCAATTGCCCCTATTTTTATGGATAAGGAGCAATTCACTTTTGCGCCTCGTATTTGGACAAGGATTTCTCTGGTCAGATTTAGGGGCTTATTGCCTGGGAGCGCTTGGAGCTGCATTTCTTGATTATCTTAAAGATCATTTGCTAAAAACAGACCCTGCGTTGTGAACTGAATAGACCTATTTTGTCGTTTTGGCCCCCATATCGATGCCCATCTTTTCATAAGCAACATCATTCGGCTGCCAAAGCTCTATTTTATTTCCTTCAATATCCATGATATGAACAAATTTGCCATAGTCAAAGGACTCGATCTTATCAAGTACCGTAACTCCCTCCTTCTTCAATTGATCGATTAGAAGTTCAATATCGGCAACCCGATAATTGATCATAAAGTCTTTGTCCGAGGGACCAAAATAGCTTGTACTCTCTTTAAAAGGGCTCCATTGCGTAAATCCTTTTTTCGTACTATCAGCACCCTGATACCACTCAAATACAGCGCCGTAAGAATTTGTTGCCAGTCCCAGATGATCGGCATACCAGGCCCTTAATTTTTTAGGATCTTTGCACTTGAAGAAAATTCCGCCTATACCAGTTACTCTTTTTAACTCGACAGGTCGGTTCAAATTGCTCATGGTATTAAAGGCGTACCCCATTCCAAACGCCAGCGAAATACTCGCAACAAATACGACTCTTTTCATAATTTGATAAGGATAAATATTTATTTCTACCTCCTCTCCCAAATTTAATCATAAGTTTTGAAAAAACATTTACAGTGCAAAACAACATATTCTTTTCTTATACGCTCAGAATGTTATATTCATAGCTTTTATCCCATTTTTTTCCTGCTCAGATTGTTAAAAAACGATATTGTATTTATACATTTGACTCGGTCAAGATTCATTTATCATCCTGGTAATGCGTTTGACGTACTTAGTAAATAGCATCTGAAGTAAAAAACAGCGTTATGTATAATTTTAAAAACGATTATTCCGAAGGGGCGCACCCCCGCATTTTAGATAAACTTATTGAAACAAATCTGATACAACAAGCCGGCTATGGCGAAGATGAATATGCTAAAGCAGCAAAAAGCATTTTGAAGAAAAAGATAGCGAACGAGCAAGCTGTTGTTTACTTTTTATCTGGCGGAACACAGACCAATCTACTTGTGCTATCCTTTCTCTTACGTATCCATGAAGCCGTAATTAGCGCAAAAACGGGGCACATATCGGCCAATGAAACTGGCGCTATCGAAGCAACTGGACACAAAGTCATTACTGTCGAAACACTTGATGGAAAACTAACGCCGAAGGATATTACAAAAACGTTAAAGGAACATGCACTGGCACCACATGTCGTAAAGCCAAGAATAGTGTATATTTCCAATTCGACTGAAATTGGCACGATCTATACGCTGACAGAATTGGAAGCACTTTATGTATGTTGTCAAGAACATCATCTTTTACTTTATCTGGATGGAGCTCGGTTGGGGCATGCTTTGATGGCTGAAAACAACGATCTAACACTGAAAGACATTGGAAATTATGCTGACGTATTCTATATTGGCGGGACGAAAAACGGTGCGCTTTTAGGTGAAGCCGTAGTGTTTAATAAACCCGAATTGGCACTGGATTTTGACTATGCAATCAAGCAGAAGGGCGCTTTGCTTGCCAAGGGCCGGGTTTTATCCATTCAGTTTCTCGAGCTCTTTAAAGATGATTTATATTTTGAACTAGCGCAAAAAGCAAATTCCTACGCTATGCGGATCGCTCAGGTGATCAAAGAAAAAGGCCATTCATTTTTGACAGACTCAACCACTAATCAAATTTTCCCGATTTTACCCAAATCTGTCATAGAGACATTGAGTCAGAAATACCAGTTTTATATTTGGAAGGAAATAGATAATGATTATGCTGCTATTCGCCTGATTACCTCCTGGGCCACCGACGAGGAGCAGGTTGCAAGTTTTATGGAGGCCATATTGAAATCTTAGTGATCCTGCCTCTAGGCTTATCAATCACTCCTAAATGAAAGCGTCCAATAGGTATGTTGTACCCATTGGACGCATCCGATAAAATGAAAAAAATTAGTCTTTAGGTTCCAACGCTTTCCAAACAACCGCTGCAACTGCAGCACCCACGAGCGGCGCAACGATAAATAACCATAGCTGAGACAAAGCTTGCCCCCCCGCTAAAATGGCAGGACCAAATGAACGTGCTGGGTTAACGGATGTACCCGTTACAGGGATAGCAACGAGGTGGATTAATAGCAGTGTAAAACCGATTGCAAGTCCAGCCATTGTACTGTTACCTACTTTAGAGGTTGTCGCTAATATCACAAATAGAAAAAGAAACGTTAACACTGCTTCGATCAGAAAGGCAGAAGCAGTACCATACTCGTTTTGATAACCCTTTCCCCATCCGTTGGAGCCATAGGCCCATTCACCTGCAGTAAAGCCGGCCAGCTGTCCACTCAAAATCTGTTGAAGAACAAATGCTCCCAAAAGTGCGCCAATAAATTGAGCAATGATATACACAATTGCATCCTTAGCAGACATTTTACCCGCCAATAATACACCAACCGTAACGGCAGGATTGATATGACAACCTGAGATTCCTCCGATCGCATAAGCAAAAACCACGACCGAAAGGCCGAAGGCAACTGCAATACCCAAAAGGCCAAGGCCAGAAAGTCCAGCTGTGGTATTGGCCCCTGCAATTGCGGCAGCTCCACAACCAAAAAGTACCAAACCAAATGTTCCAATTAGTTCGGCAACAAATTTTGAAGATGTTTTAATTTCCATATGAATCTGTTTATAACTTAGTTAACTCTAATTTAATCATTTTCCGTATTAAATTAAAGCACTAAAAAATTTATTGTAGAACAATATCCACACACTATTAAAATCAGTTCTATAGATACATCTTCAACATCAGTTTATCCATATTTCATCACAGGCTATAAGCGCGTTCCGTTTCGGATGATACCTCCATTCAGGTAATTTTGCTAAGGGCTCAGCATAGACTCGAATGACCTTAACACGGTCGTTTATCAAAGCTCGATAGCGAACCTTCTCCACTGTATAATCTTCCTCCTGAGATTCAAGTTTCCTCAGCAGCACATCTTGAAAATCTTCGCCATTTTTGGATACCGAAATGCGGACTTCCTTTGGTGAAAATATCCAATGTCGGACATCCTTTAGAAAATTAAGCTCAATTGTATCGATGTGTTTTTCCTGTTCAAAATCAAACGTAATATCCATCGGCTCCCCATTCCATAGCAACCAGTTGTAGCTATAATCCATGTATCCTGGGACACTATCGGAGAGGGTTTCCAGACCATTGGCAGGGAAGGAAGGATCGAATGGATTTTTCAGTTTTATACTTGCTTGGGAAGCTTTGTTCGTTCTGACTCCAGCATTGAATATTTCGCTCCATTCTTTTGCATAAGCATCAGGTGACGCCCCCCCTTCGGCAAGTTCTATTACCCCCAGCCTTTTGGCGTCTTTAATAAATTGAGTGACTTTACGGCTTACATTAGGTCTTACAACCCAATGGTCGCCGTCTTGCTCAAAGATACCATGCTGATGCGGACCATAGAACCGTGCTTGTTGCAAGTAGGTGTAATCCAAGCCTAAACCGACACGTCTAATACGCGATTCTAATAAAGGATTTCCTTCACTTGCAATTTCAGCTTTTTCTAACAATGTACTGTATTGATCCATAGCTTCGGGACTCAAAAAATCCTTTCTATTATCAATTGGATTTCCATAAATCGACAAAGCGGAGGAAGCTCCAGGCAAGTGATTTCTTCGCAGATCGAGATATTTCTTAATAAATGGCGCAGCCTTACCATAATAGCCCTCAATAAATTCATCTGTCAATTGCTCTTCTGAACGACCATCTGTATCCCAGGCAAGGTTAGCCAAAATATAAGCATTTAACTCCGCCATATCACTATAGGTCGCTCCGCCACCTTGTAAGAATACCCCTTCTACCCCTTGTCCTTTCAAATATTGCATGCTTTTCTGCATCGTTCCTTGAATGGGGAATGGGGCAAGATAATTGGTAAACTGAGTCAAATAATCCCATACAAACACATGCTTCGCTTTCGATTTCCAAGCGCCCAATTGTCTACGGAAAGTTGCTGCAGAATATTCACTACTGATATCATTTTTCCGAAAAGCATCGATATTACTTAATATAACCGAAACATTATCTGCGACGCGAAGATGCGCTGGAGCATTAGCCGATTCGAGATACGCCAGCGTCGTAAATTTCTTGTCTGGAAATTTTCCGGCCACCCTATTCACAAAGTGGATCAAGGAGCCCTGTGCTCCTCCTTCGCGCTTATCAATGGCTTGGCAAAGATCGCAAGTACAGCTTCCAATGTCGTCATTGGCTGCTATGGACCAATAGATAGCCGTTGGATTTTCAAGCATCCTTTTCTTAAAGTAAGCGACTGTATGAGTAAAAACTTCTTCATTGGAAAGACAGAGCTGAATCGGTTGGCGCTTCCCATCATACAGCGCGTAATATTCCGGATGATCTTTAAAGTAAATCGATGGTGGCAATATTTTACTGAAGGTATGGCCCCAGTCCCCCCATCTATCTTCCAAATTATGTAGGCCATACCAGTCCATGTACTCCTGATCCAATTCCACAGGGAAATAAACTTCTCTAAATTGAAAATTAGGCTTTGAAAAGATTTTTAAATCGGCATCCACATATAACGCAGTACACTTTGGAACATCGGTACTTTCTTTACCTGTATACCACTTTCGCCCACCAATAACATCCCTGACATAACGGTACGCCGCAAATATTACACCTCTACCACTTCCTTTGATGTAAATATTTTTTCCTACAGCTTCAATCGAATAACTGTCTTCAGGGGACGCATTTGTTATTGGGCTTCTTTCCAAAATAATGGCATGTGTATCATCAACTTTGGCTTGTATTGCAAAATCTACACCTGTGCTTTCTTTTGTAAAGGTGTTTATCACCGCAGCAGCTTTTTGTACAACAGGATCATTTGCATCCGCCTGGATGACATAATCCGTTTTCCCATTGTCCACCAATACCATTCTTTCCTTACCCTGAACTATCGTTACCAAAGACAATAGACCTAACATAAACTTCCACATCATATTAAAAATATCTCCTTAATGATAGATTTAGATCATACTGGTTCATAAATCTATTTTCAGCAACTTTGTAATAGCTCCAACCGCCCATGAGTGTAAAACCCCAAGCATCTATGCGATGTTGCCAGCCTGCATTAATTGATCGGGATAAAAAATTGAAACGGTTGTTTAGGAATTGATAACGCGATGGATCATCTGGCGAAGTCCCCACATTACCGATTAGTGTGACATAGGAATCCGGTTTTTCACTGTTATAATAATGTCGGATCGCGAGGGAGTAGGCTTGGTTCCATCGCTGTTCATCACGTAACAAAAATCCCCTTAAATAGACAAAAGTTGGCCCAAAATATCGGCCTGCCGAAGCGACAAGTCCGTAATTATTTGTATTGTCATTTGCACGAACATACCTTCCTCCGAAATCGAAGAGCCACAATCCCGCTTCCCGATATAGGCTATAAGATGCGCGCCATGTTGGAAAAACACTACCATCAGCCCAAGCTATCTGGTGATAGGCATATATATTTTTACTGTAGTTAAGCCAAGCATCCAAACCGACCTGATAACCTTTCTCACCACGTCTATTCCCGTAATTAAACTGTCCGATAAGTGTATTTTTCTCCCCTAATTTTTGGCCATATTCCAGACCTGAAATAAAGAAATGTCCATTTGGCCGATCTTGCGAACTTTGCATATGATTTGCTCCAATATAAAACTTATAAGGCATATTCTCGCGGTAAACTTTGGTCAAATGCTGATATTGTACATTTTCTGGTATCTTCGCTACCAGCTGATTCATATAACCCAATGCCGTTGAATAATCTTTGTTTAGTGCGGCAATGTTTGCTAATTGTTCGGTAACAAAAATCGAACTGTCACCTCTGCTCCATAAAGTTTCGAAATCAGTCTTCGCTTTCCCGTATTCTCTATTCGTCATAAAAGCACTTGATCGCAGGTATAAGAAACGATTGTCTGCAGGATCAGCATGTTGTATACTGTCCGAATAAGCCAATGCTTGAAATACATCTCCCTTTTCGACGAAATTCCGTCCCCTTTTATACCAGATATCGATGCACGCATCACGGTCACGTGTTAACTTCCTATGTTCAAATTCGCTATACAACCTGATGATTTCAGCGTCCATCGGAAACCGTTTACGTGCGGATTGCCAGGTAATCGTTGCTTTTTCAGGCTGATTAGAAGACTCATATAGTGCAGCTAATGAAAGATACGCATCTCTGTAGCTCGGCTCGCTCGAAACCACTGCTTCAAAATAGGGAATCGCCCAGTCGGCTCGCCCCATCTTCTGATAGCTCAATCCCAAGATGTACCTAAAATCCGTGTATTTAGGATATTTTGATAATACGGTTTGGCTCAATGCAATGGATTCCCCCACTCTTCCTGCTCGCAGGTAGCCAGCGGCTTTTGGAACCAAGCTGTCAACGTCGTATGTTTTATTTTGCCAGTTAACCTGCGCATGTACAACTTGCGACAAAAATAGCAAACAAAAAATTAGCGCAGATAGGATTAATTTTTTCATTTTTCTACTTTTTAATGTGATCAGAGGGCAAAGGAGTTATGGTGCCTTTTCGCGTCATTTCCCCCCAGGCATGCTTTTTCCCAAAAAGTTCTTGGACATAGCCCTTAATCGAACTATAAACGATAATGGGATGATAAACAAATGGTTCTATAAATGCGGTGAGGCATAACCTTATAATATCTTTTCGCCGTTTGTAATATTTATAGACATAATTGTCCAGTAAAATGGAAAAACTTGTCAGAAAGACCGAAAACATATAGACGAAGATCAATAAAAGAATAGCCATTGGCCAATTAATGCCATGTGTTAGGATGAGGTAGATATAAAAGAAAATACCTAAAATCTCCATAATAGGGGCAAAAAATTCGAAAATGGCATTGTATGGAAAAACGATGAGTCCAAACCTTTTGTACTTTGGATTAAAAAAGGCCTTACGATGTGTGCGCATAATTTGCATCAAACCCCGCGCCCAGCGTACACGTTGACGCGTTAACATCTTGAGGCTGTCAGGCCCCTCAGTCCAACAGAGCGTCTGCGGAATATACTTGACCTCGTATTTTTGGTTATTGTCACACATGGTCATACACATTCTGGTTACCATCTCCATATCCTCGCCCAAGGAATTAGAATCATATCCGCCCGCAGCAATGAGAATCTCTTTATCAAACAATCCCAATCCCCCAGAAACATTGGGAATACAGTTGAGGTAATTCCAGCCCATTTTACCCAACAGGTATGATCGAATGTATTCCATTTCCTGAAAACGGGTCAATATGGGTTTGGGTAATGCAGCTTCCACCAACATACCGGAATCCACATAACTGGAGTTTGACATCCGTAGTGTTGCGCCCACAGCGATTACACGTTCCTTCGAATCCAGTACAGCTTCGATTAATTGAACCAGGGTGTCATTGGCGAGCACACAATCCACATCGGTATTTAAAATATAAGGAAAGGAAGCTACATTAATTCCAGCATTTACCGCATCGGCCTTACTACCCCCATTTATTTTATCAACGATCGTTAGTCGTTTATGAGAGATGTCCCTGGATTTGTAGATTGCTTTAATCTCCTTACATGGCACCAAATAGTCAACCAAAAAGTCTACCTGGACCAGATCAAACTCTTTAATGAGCTTCTCCAATGTATCATCTTTACTGCCATCATTCACAATAACGACCTCGTATCTGGAGTAAAACAGTGTCATCAGCGAACGTACATTGTTCACGATTGTAACCGATTCATTATATGCTGGTGCGACAATACTTACCCCTGGAGCAATTTCAGACTCCATTAATGTCTGCACACGTCGGGAATTTCTCTTCCGAAGATTCTTCCGGATCGATATGGATGACATCCGAAACAACATGACGTATACAATCAACAGCAAGAGACAATAAAATCCGAAAACAAATTCTATTGAAAATATAAAATGTTTCATATGCAATACTTTTGTGTTATGGAACCAATACCTAGCAATCTATATATAGTGAACCATAGGGTGACTAACATAACGTATAAGCTTATAATCGTCCAAATTTTCAGCAGTTTCAATTTTACGTAAACTTGATGCACTGTAAGGCTTTTGCGCGAGCAGGGAACGATAAGCGTGTTTTCGTAGTGCCAATACTGTACTTTTATCGTTGAAGATGTTCTCTAAAAGATCGATCGATTTTCCTTGACCAAGACGCCCCAATGCTTTTACAATCTCTATCTTGACATTTAAGGGCTGCTCGATGGTGTAAAAATCCACTAACCGACTTTCGCTATCTCTCGCCAGGAGTTTGCCCAATGAGTTGATCGCTTTGTGTAGCGTTTTAGCATCCTGAGCTGAAACGATGAGCTGCCATAATTTTTCTTCATCCAATTGCTGGTAATAGACCATGAGGTCCATCATAAGGCTATTGATTGAAAAAGATTGAGCGCCGTCCAGCCATTGAGAGAACACGTAAGATCCCACATAATCGGTTGAGACAATTGTTTGATAGATATCAAGTGCATCCAGGTCAGTAATTCCTGCAATACCAGAAAAAACCTGATCGAAGGATATTTCACCCCGCACCTGCAAAAGATATTTAAAGGCCGCTACCCGAATTTCAATGCGTGGGCTACTCATCAGCTGCATCAAAACCGCATCCTGGATTTCGACCTTCATCAATGCTAAATCGGCCAAAGATCTTACTGTGGCTGCCACATGGTGGCTCTCGTGTCTTATTTCGTATTGCGCTTCTCTATCGAAGCCCAATTCATTAAATAAACTCCGCATATTTTTTCCTTTCTCTCCACCGATAGTAAAAATATATTCATGCAATATTTGACGGACCACTTTCTGAATGATCGGCTTATGAAGATCCAACGCTAGTTTATCCACCGGATAATGGCTATTCCTATTATCAATCAAAATGTGTTCATAGATAAAATCTCGCAATACAGGATATATTTTAGCATGATATAGGCGATACCGATAGTCGCGATAATAAAAGATAGCAATACCGACAAGACAGCTTACCCAAAATAGAAAGCTCAACACAAGCGCTATCGTAACCAAAATAGGCCAACCCTCACCCTCAAAAAAGGATCGGATGCTATGAATCGTATGTTCTATTTTACTAAGCATGACCTATTCTTAATCGTACACGGGATATCAGTTCAGACGGCGAAATAGGTTTTTTGATATAATCGTTGGCTCCTACTTCGAAACCTTCAACAATGCTGTTGTCATCTCGATAGCCTGAAATAATAATAACGGGCACCTGGTTATTCGTACTGCTTTTCCGAATGCGATCGATTATTTCGTAACCATTAGCAAAGGGTAATGCCAGGTCTGTTATGACCAAATCAATGGTTTCGTCCGAAACCAGCGAAAGGGCTTCTTTACCGGACTTTGCCAGTAAGAGGTCATACCCTTCTCTTACAAGAACAAATTGCATTGTGCTCAATAGAATTTCATTATCTTCGATAACAAGAATTCTCTTTTTTTCGTTCTCCATAGCGGTAGATTTTTAGTTTTTCACGGTGAGACAAAGTTTCGAAAAAAAAAGAAAATGTCTTGTAGATTAACAACTACAGGTGGATTTAAATAATTTAAACGCAGATTTTAAGGATTGTTATCTCTTAAAATGACAATATATTGACATAGCTTATTTCGTGTTTATTGTTAAACAACTAAACTAGTATGTAAAATTTCAACTTCTTCGATCAAGGAACGAATGATATCTGCAGTAGAAAGTTCACTGTAAGAATGTATCGATTGTCCGGTCCAAATGTTGATAAAATCAGCATTTCTATTTATCCTTGCTACTCTTCTTAATTCGCCTGTGAGTTTATTTTGATAAGGATAGGGCAAAATCTTTTGAGCGGCTTCTAAAGCTTCAATGAATTTATTTTTTATACCTCTGGCGTAGCGCCCTGAAAAGCTCCTCGTTAATACGATGTCTGATTCATTAACGCCTGAAAGACGCGCTTTTTCAAAGTCCAGGAGCGCGCTCTCCTTAGATTTGAGTAATAAACTACCCACCTGGAAGCCACTGGCACCTAAGAGCTTTGCAGCATGCAATGTACTAGCGTTGTATAAACCACCGGCATAAATAAGGGGAACATGGACATGCTCTTTTACCTGCGGTAGTAGTGAAAGTCCGCCAATCGCCGGTATTGGAGTCTCGTCAAAACTTCCGCGATGTCCCCCTGCTTCTAGTCCCTGTACACAGATGATGTCAATGCCAGATTCTTCCAAAGCGATTGCTTCTGCCACCGAGGTGCATGTACCAATAAGAGTAACATCATTGTCTTTCAATCGTTTTATACTTTCTGTATCCAAATTTCCAAACGTAAAACTCACAACTTTACACCGATGGGTGATGATTACGTCAATCTGTTCCCTGTAATCGGTCAAATGGATACTATCAAGCTCGGGTAAGGTTACTTTCAAGTCGTGCTGCGCGGCTAATTGCTCCACGAAAGTTTTTGTTTCACTATACTGTTTCCTTAAATCGAATGAAACCTTGGGAATATTATTGACAAAAATATTGACCGCGAAAGGCCGCTTTAGATTTTCGGCAGTCAAACGAATAAGTTCGCTGCAACGTTCTGGCGGCAGATCACCCAAAGATAACGAACCGAGCGCTCCAGCACGCGAGGCTGCAATGACCATTTCTGGTGTCGTAACACCAAACATTGGAGCTTGGATAATCGGATATTCAATACCTATTGATCTTGTGAGTTGATTTGACCACTGCATATCGGGACAATTTAATAGTCTTAAAATTTGTATAACGATCGATGTAATGCGTCTAATTTAGCTTATTTTTTGTTAAATGATGTGATAACTATTGGGAAACATCCTACAACGGAAGTTCCAAATAAGCTATTTATACTGTATATTTATGGTATTCTATTACGTAACAAACAATTTTATGAAAATCGCCTTCTTTTCGACTAAACCATACGACAAATTATTCTTTGAACAGGAAAACAGCGCTTACGGATTTCAGTTTAATTTTTTTGAAACGCATTTAGGTCCACATATTGTCAATGCTATTGAAGATGAGAAAGTGGTCTGCGCATTTGTCAATGATAAACTAAACCGACAAGTGATTGAAGTACTTGCTCAAAAAGGTGTCGAACTGATTGCATTACGCTGTGCTGGTTTTAACAATGTTGACCTGGAGGCGGCAAAGGAGTTTGGCATTCAGGTATGTCGGGTCCCGGCTTATTCCCCAGAAGCAGTTGCAGAGCATACAATGGCAATGTTATTGACATTGAATCGTAAAACCCATAAAGCCTATAACCGCGTAAGGGAGCAAAATTTTGCATTGAATGGCCTTTTAGGATTTAATCTTCACCAGAAAAAAATTGGCATTATTGGAACGGGGAAAATTGGAAAGGCCTTTATCAAAATTGCATTGGGATTTGGGGCAGAAATAATTGCCTATGACTTATATCCCGATCAGCAGCTTACAACACAGGGTGTCAATTACAAATCATTGGATGAGCTCTTTAAAGAATCAGATATCATTTCACTTCATTGTCCCCTAACCTCCGAGAACCACTACCTCATCAATAGCGAGTCATTGGGGAAAATGAAAGACGGCGTTACTATTATTAATACAAGCAGAGGCAATCTGATCAACACCCAAGATGTCATTAAAGCACTCAAAGAACGAAAAATTGGTTTACTGGGTATTGATGTCTATGAACAAGAGGAAAAGTTGTTTTTTAAAGACTTATCGACAACAATTATTGAAGATGAAACAATACAATTATTGATGAGTTATCCGAATGTCTTAGTGACGGCACACCAAGCTTTTTTCACCACAGAAGCATTAACCGAAATTTCGCAAAGAACACTAAGGAGCATCTCAGACCTATCAACCAAAGGAATCACTGACGCCGAGGTCATGCTTTAACAAGACTTCCCATCAAATTTATTTTGAGGTAGCGCTATTAGCAATGTTGTGGCTAAATGCACCTTTTAAAGAAACAGAATGGATGCAAACTGTTGTATCATCGGTACAATTGTCTCATTAGGCATCAGCAAAAATGAGTAGCGAAAGGGAATATAAACTAAATGCCTATCCCCTTTCGCGTTTGTAATCACACCACCACTCATCAAGTCTTTCAATGACCGGCAGTAAAGTTTTACCTAATTCGCTAAGTTTATACTCCACACGTGGTGGAGATTCAGCATAAATCTGTCTACATAAAATACCATCACGTTCGAGCTCACGGAGTTGAACGGTCAAGGTCGTTTGCGCCAGATCTTCCATTTCCCGCCGTAGTTCTCCAAATCTTTTGGGGCATTGTTTGGCAACAGCCTTAATGAGCAAAACTTTCCATTTTCCGCCAATTATCTTAAAAATTCCGTTGACATCACAACAGGCTCCAAAATTTTCACTTTTTTTTTCCTTCATAATCTCCTCATACTTACCATTAGTTCATAAAAACATACCAAGTACATCATTTATAACTACTTGATTGCAAAAAATATCCAAACTATTTTTAATCGTAAAATTATTAAAAACTTTCTATATGCGCTTTCAAATTAAGGATCTACTTCATATTTTCCTCCTTTCAACGGGTATATTTCTTTTCGTCATCGATCTTTTTATCATTAATGTTTCTCTTCCCACGGTTCAACATGCGCTACATCTACGCAATAGTGATACGCAATGGATCATAATACTATATATCATTGGTTACACAAGTCTTCTAATCAATGCAGGGAATGCCGGAAATCATTATGGAAAGAAGAAATTATATTTAATTGGCATGGCTGGTTTTACAGTAGCCTCTCTTTTATGTGGCTTAGCCGATAATCTTTACATTTTATTGGCCGGAAGATTGATCCAAGGGATTAGTTCTGGATTGATGGTTCCACAGGGTATCGCATTGATCACCTTACGTTTTGAAAATCCCGAGAAGAGATCAATGGCATTGGGTATTTATGGGAGTATAGCAGGCATCGCTTCTGTCATCGGTCAATTATTGGGCGGAATACTTCCCGACCAGACCTGGATACATGAAAGCTGGCGTCTTATCTTTTTAATTAATGTTCCCATTGGGGTGGTCGCCTGCTTTGCTGTCTATCGTTATACAGCTAACGATCAAGTCTACGTTAAATCCGCTGTTTCTTTTAAACCAATGGTAACATTATTTACGCTTTTAATGGGAATAATTTTTCCATTAATCATGGGGCCTGACTTGAAATGGCCAATATGGTCACTGCTGGTCCTGGGAACAACGCTTGTTTTTGTCCAGCTATTTCTAAAAAAACAGCGTAAATTAGAAAAGATGGGCTATCCTAGCGTACTCAATTTCACCTTATTCAATAATCGGGTTTTCAATTTGGGTCTGCTGGCCGCATTAGCCTACTATATGGTACAGGACGCTTATTTTATCATAAATTCCAATTACCTTCAAAATCAAAAGAATTATACAGCAACAATGACCGGAATTGCCTTTGTTTATCAAGGTATAGGTTATGTATTGGCAAGCGTTATGGTCAGCAAGTTGATACAGCGTCATGGAAAAATTGTGGTGCTTTATGGATTAGGCATCATGATTTTGGGATTGGTTGCACATCTTTTCATTTTTAATAGGATGCTTTTAAATAACTACCAGATACATACCCTGTTCTTTTTTTACGGCATTGGTTGCGGTAGTGTACTACCTGCATTAATGACTCTTGCCTTAAAAGACCTCAATGAAAAATTAATTTCAGTCGGATCTGCCATCTATCTTACGATACAACAACTATCAATATGCCTGGGAATCACATTTATCGTCGGTGTATTTCTACATCAAAAAGAAAATAAATTTTTCATTTGGCAGCATATTTCATCAGCTTATGGCTACTCGATCGCACTATCGGTCATATTGCTCTTATTTGTCCTAGGTTTTATAGCTTATTTACCTTCACAAAAGGTAAAATAGCAGGTAATTTGTATAGGGTTTAGCTGTTTTATCTTATTTTATATAAGGGTTAAGGCCGCTAATTTGCTGCCTTATATTTGTTCACTAAAGCATAATCATAGGGTATGCGCATACTCAAGGGACCAGCTTCCCACAAATCTGAATCAGGGAACAAGTAAAAGTCATAAGCATTACGCAGGAAATTTTCCCCATCGGGTGCTTCTTGCCATTTTTTCTGCGCTCTATTATAAAGTAGTATCATGCAACTCACGCAAGTTCCCTTATCTTTCATGGCCAGGTTTTCATAACACTTCCCTATTTTTACACTTAATTTTTGTTGAATAATAAGGTCCGTCAACCGTCCTTTGGTAAGGTGAATTAAAGCAAGCTGTGCATCTTCATCCGTTGGCGAATGTTTTGCGGGGTTCAATCGGTCGAACTGAGCCTGATATATTCGTGCTATTTCGGCCTGCCTCACATCCATTGGTAAGAGATTTGTATCTACGGGATGGAGGTCTTCAACATCGTCCACCTGGGTGGCTCCAACACTTAAGGCGATATTTTGTTTGGATGTGTCAGCATCTGCAGCAGCTGAGCTTTCATTTTTATCGAATAACTGCGTAAGTTCTGAAATATGATGTCCTATTTGATTAAAACCAACAACGTAATTTAAGATAACAAAAGCAAATAGTGCAAGGACAGAAAAAATAAAAAGTGCCTTCCAAATACTGGTCCGGTCATGCTCATTTGTTTCCACTTCCAAAAATGTAGATCTTTTGTGATCTGCTCTGTCAGCATCGTCACGATGTTCAATCCGGTCATAATCGCCTAAAAATAAGTCTTTACCATCAAAAAGATCAATTTGATCTTCTTGAAACATTTGCACTATATCCCGGGCAGCTTTATACTTTACATTTGCCGCTGTGGCAACCAGATCAATTGCGGCATTGACATCGCCCTGTTTAATTAATTCACGAATAGTTGCTTTATCAATTTCGATTGTATTTACGAGAATATTTTTAGTCATACCGTTTAATTTCTATGGATTGCTTCGCTATCGATTAGCACTGAACCATTTTATATCAAAAATCAGATTAATAAATGAAAGATCAATGAAAATTTCTTCCCTTATGAAAAATACCTGCAGCATTGTCGCCATCTGTTGTCAGATCTTTTAACAAACCTGACATATCAAAGCATCGTTCTGCTATTACATGAATAACCTCTCCTTCAACTTGAATTTTACCCGCGACCATCAGGAGTTTTGCGCGAAGAATTTCTTTTCGATATTTTTCAAATACAGTACTCCAAACGACAATATTTGCAAAACCGGTATCATCTTCAATGGTGATAAATAAAACACCTTTAGAGGTTCCTGGTCGTTGTCTAACCGTAATCAATCCGCATATTTTCACGAGTATATTATTTTTGATCAGACCTAATTTTGCTGTGGGCACGACATGGAGTAGATCAAGCTTACCGCGCAAGAAACTCACGGGATGTGCTTTAATGGATAGCGAGGTTCTTGCATAGTCGGCCACTACATGTTGGCTTTTCGTGAGCAATGGCAGTTCGATCTGTCCTTCTACTATACTTTCAGAGGGTTGACCTTCAAATAATGCAATCGGACGATCCGCCAATGCTGTAATTTCCCAAAGTGCTTGCCGACGATCAATACCTAATGATGTAAAGGCATCTGCATCAGCTAACTTCTCCAACGCAGTAAGAGATAGTCCAACATCCATCATACCAGTAATGGATGCATAAGCGGACTGCCGACCTTGTGTCAGCACAGCAGCCTCTTCCATTGAAAATCCTTTGATCTGACGTAAGCCTAATCGAAGGTCATGTGGTTTTCCAATTTCTCCTTCTAAGGTATTGTCCCACAAAGAATGATTGATATCAATAGGACGTACTTTTACACCGTGTTTCTGTGCATCAATAACAATTTGTGCTGGCTGATAGAACCCCATGGGCTGACTATTGAGTAAGGATGCTGCAAAAATATCCGGATAGTAATACTTAAGCCATGAGGACACATACACCAGTAATGCAAAAGACGCTGCGTGACTCTCTGGAAAACCGTAACTGCCAAAACCTTCCAATTGCTTAAAAACTCGATTTGCAAACTCTTCCGTATAGTTTTTCTTTACCATACCATCGACCATCTTTTTGTGAAAAGTCGACACCTGCCCTTTGGCTTTGAATGTAGCCATGCTTCGGCGCAATTCGTCGGCCTCTGCAGGTGTAAATCCCGCAGCAACAATGGCAATTTCCATGGCCTGCTCCTGAAAAAGGGGGACGCCCAAGGTTTTTTCAAGAATGGTTTGGATCTCTGTGCTTGGATAATCGACATCTTCCTCTTTATTTCGCCGACGCAAATAAGGATGCACCATATCGCCTTGTATTGGTCCAGGCCGTACGATAGCCACCTCAATAACCAGATCATAAAATTCGCGCGGTTTTAATCGCGGCAACATCGACATCTGGGCCCGGCTTTCGATCTGGAATACACCTAAGGTATCCGCATGACAGATCATATCGTAAACCTTTGGATCGTCTTTTGCCCCAATATCAGCCAGGGTAAACTCTTTTCCATAATGCTTTTTAGCGAGGTCAAAAGCTTTGCGTATACAGGTCAACATCCCCAAAGCAAGTACATCAACCTTTAGAAAACCCAGTGCCTCAAGATCATCTTTATTCCATTCGAGATTTGTCCGATTATCCATGCGGGCATTTATTAAGGGACAAAGCTCATGCAAATTACCTTGCGTAATAACAAAGCCGCCCGTATGCTGCCCCAATTGACGTGGAAAGCCAATATATTGGTGCGTCAATTCGAGAATTTTTCGCAAATGTTGATCTTCGGGATTAAAGTCCTGTTCAACCAAACGTTCCAAATTGATATCATCGTCCCAATGGCTACTCACTACCCCTGCTAAACGCCCTACCGCATCCATGGAAAGCCCCATCGCCTTGCCAACATCACGTATTGCGCCTTTGGAGCGGACCTGTGTGACAGTTGCTACGATAGCAGCACGATTTCGACCATATTTCTCATAAATATACTGGATCACTTCTTCTCGACGCTCATGTTCAAAGTCGACGTCTATGTCCGGCGGTTCATCGCGTGCATCGGACATAAATCGTGCAAATAAAAGCCTGTATTTTGATGGGTCAACAGAAGTAATGCCCAAACAGTAACAGACCGTAGAATTTGCTGCCGATCCACGTCCCTGGCATAAAATTCCTTTTTCCTTTGCAAACCGGACATAATCGTATACAGTTAAAAAATAAGAAGCATAATTTTTGCGTTCGATAAAATCAAGTTCCATTTGAATCGTTTCACGAACTGTTGCTGGAATATCACCATCAAATCGTTTTTTTGCCCCTTCCCAGGTTAAATAAGTTAATTCCTCCTGCGTCGTTCGACCATGGGATGATAATTCATCTGGATAGATGTACTTCAAATCATCTAGGGCAAAACGACAAGCATTGGCTATTTTTACACTCTGTGCTACGGCCTCAGGATACAGCCTAAACAAACGTTCAACTTCAGGTATTGATTTGAGATAACGCTCCGCATTAGGATGTAAATGAAATCCAGCCGTATGTATCGTACATTTTTCACGAATGCAGGTTAAAATATCCTGCAATTCACGCCTTTCAGGGACATGATAATATACATCACCAAGTACCACCCTCGGGATATCCAATTGTTCGCCCAGCTGATTTATCCGAAACAATAATTTAGCATCATCCCCACGATAGAGTTTTTTTATTCCTAGATTAAGATAGCCCTGGAGATGCTGTTGACATTCCTGAACAAACTCAATAAATGAATGTTCAAGCTCAAAACCCAACACCAATTTTTCAGGTGGACAAATAATGAATATAATCCCTTCAGCGTATTGAAATACATCGTTTTTATATAACTCGGATTTTCCTTTTTCGGTCCTTAAATTTCCAACAGTTAACAATGTTGAGAGTCGGCCATAAGCCTCTTTATCTGTTGGGTAGGCCAATAAACTTGGGCCATCCTGTAAATCTAAACGACAGGCAGGAATAAGTCGTATACCTACTTTTTTAGCCTCGATATGCGCACGAACGATCCCAGCAAGGCTATTACGGTCGGTTACTGCAACAGCATGATACCCCAATTGAGCAGCCCTTTCGATCAGTTCCTCAGGGTGTGAAGCACCTTCGAGAAAACTAAAATTACTTGTTATCTGTAATTCACAATAGCCCATGCTTAAGCAAAAAAACCGTGTATAAACCATTGATCCATATGCCCGTCATAATGTCCCGAACGATACAGCCAAAAACGCCGGCCTTGCAGATCTTCTACCGCATAGTAATCCCGATGTTCGCCTGGATCAATCCACCATTCACGCTCAATACGTTCGGGGCCATCTGCTTTTCTGATCGTATAGGTGTCTCCCTTATAACGGAACAAGATGGGGGGATAATCGGGTATGGGAGCTGTAACTATAATACGTTCCGGAACCTTCAATAATCGTGTCGGACGTGGTCTTGCCATTTGCCAGTCAACAGTTGCAACCTCATCTAGTGTAGTCGCTATTTTCATGGATCGTTCGGGCCAGTAATGTGCAGACGGAACATAGCGTGAAATCTCACAATTGGCGTCCCTACTTTTCAAGCGATCTAACAGTTCGGTAACTGTCGGGTTTTTGAGGCCAATTCTATTGTTCCAAAGATTTTCCTGAATAGGATCTGCGATTTCAACTTTAGAAACCTCCAAAGTAAATAATTCAATCCCCAATGCCGGTTCAATCTGTGGAATCTTTATGGCAAATAATTGAAGGATATGTTTGACCTGGGCAGTAGCACGATTAGTCTCAATGCTGATTGTCTCTAATTTCCCATCCACACGGTGGCAATTCAATTCAGCTGCACGTAATCCTTTCCCCTCTCCCGACAAACGTTTACACAACTTGTTTAATAACTCTTCCAGCGCCAGTTCAATACCATGTGCTGTACAGATGGGTTCGAGACAAGGTAATCGCTCTTCATACGGTAAATTAGCTTTTATAGGAAGAACAAATTCATCTTCCAGCCCCATGGCCTGATCCAGTCGAAGTAATAGGCTGTCACCAAATCTTCTACGCAAGACTGAACGCGGCATTTTTGCAAAACTTCCTATTGACTGTAGTCCAAGCGATTGCAACCTTTTCAATTGAACCTCTTCCAATCGTAGTGCTGCAGGGTGCAAGGGAAAAAGTGCCTCTGACTGCGCCTGTTCATTTATAATCGTATTTTCAGAACCAAAATGTGTGATAGCCCATGCGGCCCCAATGGTATCAGCAATGCCCATGCGCACAGTATAACCATGTTGTTTAAATTGAGAAACAATACTTGTTAAGTAAGTTGCCTCTCCACCCCAAAGATGTGCACAACCACTTATATCGAGCATAATTCCATCGGGCTCATCCAATGAAACCCATGGTGTATACCTTATGCACCAATCTGCTATGGAATGGAGTAATTTTTCAGCCAATCCAGCTTGCTCTTTGATGATTTTAAGTGATGGAATAAATGCCCGTGCATCTGCTATAGCCATACCTGCGTGTATCCCCGCTTGCTCTGCAAATGCGTTACACGCACTAACGATTAATTTTCCTTGCACAGCGACAGACAAAACAACAGGAACATCCTGCAAATGTGGCTTACAGACAGTAAGCCAATCTGTTTTTAAGTAACGAAACCAAAGGGACGCAAATCTTTTTTTCATGGCTAGCCTAAATTTTGATAATTATAGGTCCAATCTGTGATCTGCACATCTTTTTTGAGGAATGTTCTAAATCCTTGTGGAGACCAGATAATTTGTCCTTTGGCTGGATTACCATTTCTTACCTTAAGCAGCTCTACTTCCCAACAGGGGTAACCAATACCAGGTAATCCATCATCCGATTGACTAGGTAAAGAAGTAACCTTCCAACGTGCAGCACAACTCGTCGCCAACAAGATCTTGGGGGTATGTTGAAGTATAAATCCTGTCACCCGGCTTTTTTCTACGGCAAGTTGAAGGCGCCTTGACTGAATAAAATCCAGCTGATGTATTTCAGCCAATACGGCTGTTATGCCATGGCATTTCAACGCTTCTTCCATTGCCCATAAAACATCTCTTTCCCGTTTCATGGAGACAAAAACAATCGAGGCCGGATCAACTCCAAATGATTTGATAGCAGCAGGAAATACCGTTTGAATAGAGCCTATCCAAATACAAATCCCATCATTTTGCATCAGTTTTCCAAGCAAAGCACCAATAAATCCACAGGAAGCAGCACTATCCATGCGGTTAAAGCTAACAAATTCATGTATAACACCTTTGGGAAAGATTCCATTTGGAAAAGCTTTTTCCAAAGGCCCCAAATCTATAGCGCATTCATCATTCAAACTTTGAGCTACTCCCTGCCACGACAGTAAGTCTTTTTTAAGTTTGCTAATCAAAGCTTGTTTATCATCTAACATCATAGCCCCTCCTATTTAATAGTACATACAAATGTAATACTAAATATTTTAGTATTAAAGACGAAAGCTATATTTTTTAGCAAATAAACACAGTGCTAAAACGGAATCTTTACTATTTCAATTCTTACATATCATTCAAGAATTGTTGGATGACATCTTTTTTTCTGGTCGCAACAGGAATCATTTTACCATCAGACATTTCTATTTGGCCATCCTTGAAATATTTTTTAATATAATTGGCATTGATTAAATAAGATTGATGACAACGAATAAATTCAGATTCAGGAAGCATCGTTTCAAAATGTTTAAGGACTTTTGAAACCATCATCGGTTTATTGTCTTTGATATAAAATGTAGTATACCCTTTATCTCCATGACAATAAAGAATATCATCAATATTCACGATCTGGGTATATTCAAATGTACGAAGCGCTATCTTACGAGGTCTACTTGGAGATTTCAGATAGCTTTCGGCCATGCTTAATTGCATGCTATTGAACTTAAATTCCGTATTTTTTTTATAACATTTTTCAATAGCTTCCATAAATTGTTCTGGGACTAGTGGCTTTAATAAATACGCAATGGCACCTATATTTAGGGCTTCTATGGCATACTGGTTAAATGCTGTTATAAAGATGGTATTAATATCCAATTTCAGTTCTGAAAGGAAGGATAAACTGGATCCGTCTTTCAATTGAATATCGGCTAAAATAAGATCTGGATTAGATTCAAGCAATTCACGTTCTGCCTGGGCAATAGAGGGACTATAACCTACTATCTGAACATAGGGTATCGCATCTAACAGAGACTTAATATACAGATAGATGTTATGCTCGTCTTCAAGAATATAAACTTTCATAATTTCACGTATTTAATTAAAATATAAAACAAGTGGGATATAAATTTCTACACGATATCCACTTTTATCCTCTTTATAATTGGGTTTTATTTCAATCCTTGCTTTTTGCTTTGGATCAGTAAATAAAAGTTCAAGACGCTCTTTGGTAATCACCTGTGAAAGAGATGTCTTGTGCGCATTCTCTTTTTTATCTGTGCGCATTCCCCAACCATTATCACTGATAACAATATGCAATTGATCTGCTTGCTGATTAAAAAGAATTTGTAACTGTCCGCGATAATTTAAATTTTTGAAAGCATGTTCAATAGCGTTTTCAACAAACGGCTGAATCAACATGGGGGGAATCATGACATCGTCCACATCCAAATTACCGCTCTCAATTTCATAATCAAATACATCTTGATAGCGCATCTGCTGTAAAAGTATATAATTCTTTAATGATTTAATTTCTTGATCCAAATAAATATACTCCTCCCTATTTAATTCGAGTATATCACGAATTTGACGGGACAACAGGATGAGGTATTGATTTGCTTTTGCTTTTTGTTCACTACTGATCAAACCTTGCAAATTAGCTATAGCATTATAAATAAAATGGGGATTAAGCTGGTTTTGTCGTGTCTTTTGCTCTAAAATTAATTGTCTGTTTTCGGCAACTATACGCTGATTAATATTTTTCAACAGCTTTTGTTTATTCCGATAATAAATGAAGAATGCAATACTAAAGATCAGCGCAAATAAAATAACAAAAATCCAACGCTGTTGGACCATAATCTGATGGTTGAAGGCATTTGTTGTTTTTAAAAGCTGAATAGCCTGGTCCTTTTTTTCAGTTTCATATCGTGTATTGATCTCATTGATACGATCATTTTCAATACTTTTTGTGCTATTTTTATAATCCTGATAGGCTGAATCCAAGGTAAAATAAGCCCGTTCATAATCTCCTTTTAATGCATGTGCTACTTGTAGATTCTGGTAATAGAATAATTTATTTTGCTTGCCTTTATGTGTTTTGATAAACTGCAATCCAGCATTGAAATAATAGATCGCCGAGTCCACTTGATGATTATTCAAAAAATTTTTTGCCAAATTCGCATACGCATAGGCATTGAGCACCTTGCTTGAAGATAAATAATTAAAATACTTTTGGGATGCCTCTACTGCTTTTCGACTATTACCTATGCTAAAAAAATACTGCGCCTGTAAATTATACATGCGCATAATAATAGCAGAATCAGCCGTTTTATTTGCATAATATCTGCAGCTATCCAGTGTTAATTTTAATTTCTCAAAATCATGCAATTCAATATACTGTATAAATTTAATCTCCTGATAGGCCTGTGCAACATGTGGGTCGGATCTGTTGGGATGATAATGATACCACGACTCGTTATCTTTGAGTGCCTGGTTATAATCAGCGCGGCGATAATTTGCATTGGCCAATAGATTAAAAAAAAGAAAACTAAACCTACTTTTATTTGCTAATGCATATTCTTTCGCATCGATAATTTGTTCCATGATGCCAATAGTAGTCACATCATTAAAACTAAAATTAGTTCTTATTTTAAAGTAATCCTTTAGAACATGCAAATCGGGAGACATTGTTCTCCCATCAAGGTTTTTCAGCGCAATTTCTATTGAATCAATTTTATCATCCAACAAGTAGTTATACGCCAAAAAAATCCAATTATAGCCAGAAATATTAAAATATCTATCCTTAGCAAACTCCGTTGTCTTCTTTGCTATAATAGATTGATCCCTAAAATCCTGTAGAGCGAGAAATTTTAATAATGTGTCCTGATAGGTTAAATCAAGTGCCTTATCTTCAGTATGCGCATTATTTCTAGACGTCTGACGGTCACTTTGATAACAAGAAAGTAACTGTGCCATTAGCACGAGAGATAAAAAACAAAAAGTAAATCTTGTCAAATTTCGTATCATCAGAATATAACTATCTGTTTAAATTTACATGAAGGTCTTATATTTTTCCATTACCTCCTCCATTAACTATAATAAGCTTTCACAAGATATCAACAGCTATAAAAAAATAGGCAAGGCACTACGATCCATATCATGTTATCTATTGTCGAATATCGGAATATTATCAAAAAAACCAATATATACTTTCAAAAGTATTTAACCCCACTGATACTTATGTTAATATTCTTCCTCAGTAAAAACACCGAGTGCAATTATTGATCGCAGATAGAGTTAATTTTCTTTTACTTCCTACAAACATACAAATTGGTCAACAATGAAAACTTACTATTTAATAATCGCAATATATGACTCAATATTTGCATCGATAAAGAGAATTTCGTTTTTTTATCAAAACGTGTAACGAAATAGCCATACCACATACTTATATCATAAAGCATCACGCTAAAACGTAATATGGTAAATAACCTAATCTTTACTTACATAAACTGGACTATAGATAGTGATATCTTTGTTATTCCACTTATTGAACACCCTATTCGCTGGTACGGACTATTTTGGTTATTGGGTATTGTATTATGTTATAAGATATTAGGATCATTATTTAAGAAAGAAGGTCGGCCACCCGAGTTTTTAGATCAACTAACCATTTATATTGTTTTTGGTACTGTCATTGGCGCTAGACTAGGGCATGTATTATTTTACGATCCCGGTTATTACCTCAATAATCCCTTAAAAATATTAGCCATATGGGAAGGTGGGCTGGCAAGCCACGGTGGCGGTATAGGCATACTAATCGCAATCTATTTATTTGCAAAAAAACAGCAACTTCCTTTTCTCTGGGTTGCAGATCGGATTGCTTTGGTCGTCCCTTTAGCTGGTGTTTGCATTCGATTGGGCAACTTAATGAACTCTGAAATGATTGGCACAGCAAGTAGCTTACCTTGGGCCTTTGTGTTTACCCATATCGATACTATCCCCCGGCATCCAGCACAGCTTTATGAAGCCTTATTTTGTCTCTTATTATTCGTATTGTTATATCGTTTATGGAAAGAAAACAAGCTTCGACGTAACAATGGAAACTATTTCGCCTTGCTGTTGGTTTTGCTGTTTTCGTTCAGGTTTTTAGATGAGTTTTTGAAAATCAATCAAGAGCATTTTGAAGACTCCTTATTGATCAATATGGGACAGCTGCTTAGTATACCCTTCATTCTTATTGGAGCTGGTCTATTTATTTTCAATCGTTGTCGAGAAAGAATACCGAATATAACGTAATAGCATGCGCGGACTTCCAATAATAGCCCGCTACGTCATGCTCACCAAATACAGAAATGGTTATCATGATTTTTTTAATAAGCCATGTTGAAAAGCATATTTTACTAATTCCGCGGTATTTTTTACCCTTGTTTTATCTATCAAGCTCTGCCGATATCCTTCAACAGTACGCTTACTCAAAAAGATTTTATCTGCAATTTCTAAATTTGTAAAACCGTCAGCGATTAACTCTAATACTTCTAGCTCGCGATCGTTTATTTCCAGATCGAGGATGATATTCGAGCCCGCATCCCTATAAACTTGACCGAAAGAAACTTGTTCAAGCAGGGCTATACTAATTTCTTCGCTCATATAGCGTCCGCCTTCAGCGACATGCTTTAATCCAAAAAGTAATTCATTGTAACCTATATTTTTCAACAGGTAGCCTGAAAGACCATGTTCAAAACCTTCAACAACATAATGAATTTGATTTAGCATAGACAATATCACAACTTTGACCAATGGATATTTTTGACTGATGATTTTTAAAAGCTCCATCCCGTCCATATGCTCCATGTTTATATCAGTTAAAACAATATCAGGAGCTAAACCATTCGCCAATATAGACAGCGCTTCTGCACCATCAGATGCCTCGCCTATCACCGTAAATTCACCTTGGGATTCTAAAAGTAGTTTAATACCATTCCGTACGACCATGTGATCTTCAACCAATAGTATCTTAACCGTATTCATCTTCTATGGCATTTAAATAAAAACTTTCAATTCTATTTTCTTCCAAACTTATACTGCAACGATAATTTATCATATTCGCTATTTGAAATAAAAAAGAAACAGACTGCATAAACAAAATAAAGATACAACTTTCTATCCAGTCTACTGTCGACATGATGAGTTCACATTAAACAGCCTACAGGATCAACTGGCTAATAAAATAGTGGATTTCATCCCGTACGACAACTCCGGTCATTTATGGATAGAGCGAAAACTCATGAGAAAGGAACAATATTTGTATGCTATTAAATCAAGCTATAGCGATATCGCTTTAATCAATACTTAATTTTTGCTATGTTATGATATGTTCAGATAAAGATATTTTAGCCGTTCTCACCTCTTCATTGGATGCCTGCGCAATTTATGATAGTGCAGAACTCCATATTTCTTATGCAAGCACTAACATGTTAAAACTTTGGGGTTGTGATCAGCGTATTATTGGGCAGTGTCTTGAAAATTGTCTTCAACGAGAAGATTTAACACCCTATATCCCCCTCCTGAAAAATGTCTGGATAAACGGAAAAACTGCGGTCATTGAAAAGATAAGGATTAAACTCAAAACGGAAAATCAGGCTTCATTAGGTTATACGCACACTTTTGAATATCATCCGCTCATCGATGAAAAAGGTGAAATTTATGGCATATTTAATCAAATTAGACTGATACCTGAAAATGAAGACAAGTACCCACAAACGCAGGAAAAAAATACCATTGAACGAAAATTGCTACAAGATTTATTAACTCAAAAATATCTTATAGCAGGAAAACACTATAAGAGCCCAACGAATAATTACACCTTGTCATCTAAACATACTGAAGATCTCAATGAAAAACTTAAGGGGGCACTCAAGAAAATCATTGAGAGTGAAGAACATTATCATTTTGCTTTACAGTCGGCCGAGATGGAACATGGACCTTAAATTGTAAAAATTACTTAGTAAATTGGGATGAACGGACTCGGGAACTCTTTGGGTTTGCGAAAGGTGAGTATGTTCCATACAATGAAGTCCTTAAATATATTCATCCAGAAGATAGGAATAGAATCGATCAGGAAGTCAAAAAATCACTGACTTATCAAAACAAAGGTGTTTATGACGTACAGTTTAGAACCATTGGAGCACAAGATCTTCAGTTACGGTGGTTGCACTGTAAAGGAAGAGTATACTTTGACCAAGACCAACAACCCGAATGGTTTGCAGGTACCGCTATAGATATTACCACCCAGCATCAAGAACACGAAAAGCTTGAAACAATTCATCAACTTATCGCCAAAAGAGATCAACAGTTTAGAATGATCGTAGAAGCCGCCGGTATCGGTATATTTTCTATTGACATGGAAACCAAAACAATGGAACTCAATGATCGCTGCCGTGAATTATTTGGCTTCGATCAGCAAGACAACATCAAAGAAGCTGACTTTTTCGACCAAATCCTGCCTCAGTACAGAACTATCATCCATAATGTTTTTCTGGAAGTAACACATAAACAATCTCCTTTCGATTGTCAATGTGAAATAAAAGATAAAAAAACAGGTAAGATAAAATGGTTAAGGTCAATAGGTGGAAGTCAATTGGAATCGGATACAACAAGACATATGATCTACGGCGCTATAATAGACAGCACCAATGACAAGGAAGAAGAAAGGAAAAAACTAGACTTTATTAGTATCGCAAGTCACGAACTTAAAACACCGTTGACCTCACTAATTGCCTATATCCAATTACTTCAGGCCAAAGAAGGTACACTGAGCACCGAAAAGCGCATGCAATATCTCCACCAATCGAATGAGCAAGCAACGCGTATGCGCGGTTTAATTGACGGCTTTTTAAATGTTACTCAATTAAATGAGGGTAAGCTAGTGCTTCGCAAAAAGACATTTAACATTTGCTCTTTAATCGATTATATTCAAAATATCTATTCTTTAAAATCGGTAAAGCACTTCATCCATTATACAGGAGCAATAGATTCGAATTTGGAGATTACTGCCGATCGTGATAAAATCGAACAAGTGCTAATCAACTTCATGGACAATGCCATTAAATATTCACCCAGTAATTCAACAATTACCCTGCATGTGGCAATACAATCAGGTTATTTTGAAATCGAGATCAAAGACCAAGGAAAAGGCATCAATCACAAGGATCAGAAACAAATATTCAACAAATTCTATCGTGTAAATGACGATGCAGATTGTTACGCGTCGGGATTTGGCATTGGGCTGTTTATTTGCAAAGAAATTATTCAAAAACATCAAGGAGAAATTGGTGTCAACAGCCAGATTGGTCAAGGATCAACCTTTTGGTTTAAAATTCCGCTCAGTGCATAAAGCATAACGCGAGGTATTTTAAACAAATATTACCAATAGCAAACAAATATTACCAATAGCAAAAAAAAGCAACAGCTGAAATCAAATAACAACTGTTGCTCTAGCACTTATTTGAAGTAGTCAAGACTTAATCTGACAGTTGCGATAAATTAACAACTGTAAAATAGATTAGAGTTATGACAACACAAGAAAAAAT
>NZ_MKWH01000059.1:0-54421 GCF_001899705.1 Sphingobacterium sp. 40-24
TTCTAATGCGAAGTGACACTTCTACGACTGGTGCACCATAAAGTTTCTCAAATTTTCCGATTTTGTACTGGGTAAATTCACCGTAATGGACTATTGTCTTTAAAGAAAGAGGTATTTCGATCGCTAACTGTTGAGATAAGCGTTGTAATTCCTTCTGAAAATTACCGTAGATAAGCTCTATCTGCACTAATGTCTCTTCAAATGTTGGCATGTTTTGGTATTTATAAAAAAGAATGGCATCGCCTTCAATTTCAGAAATTTCAAAACACAGAATATTACTGTCCATTATTACTTTAAGTAAATTTTCTATTATATATTTTCCAACAAACATATTCGACTTGACTACAAAATCTGTAAAGCCTGAAATATCCGGTATCATCAATACACCTTTTGGGTTATCAGTATGCTGTTCTTGTATCATTTTATCATAATTTCAATTTTAAAAATGTAGAGGCATATTGAGCCTCTACATTAATTGTTAATGATTACTGTTTTATTTGTCCGATGGCTTTGTGATAAACAGCTTCAGCAATTTTGTATCTTACTTTTGCATCCAGCATACTGCTGTACGCACGCTGCCAAAGTGTTTCTGCTATCAATACATCTTCTCCAGTGATAGTTCCTGCTTGAAAACGATCATTACTTAATTTTAGATTTTCATCCGCTTCAATTAGTGAAGCCTGCATTAAATCTATATTGTTTGCCTGCAGTTGAAGGTTAAGTGTTGCTTGCTCTATCTCCACATTAATCTGGCTTTGAAGTTCTTTCAATCCATATTCTGCCGAACGTATGTTAGCTTCCTGTTGCTTTACTTTCTCTCGTTTACTTCCCCAATCGAATACGGGAATTTTTACGCTTAACATTCCGAAATAAGTAAGCATACTGTTTTTGGTTGGATCTCCAAAATTAATACCTTCTTTTCCAAATGCAGCCATTCCGTTAAGTGATAAACCAACTGTCGGTTTTAGATCGGCTCTGAGCATATTCTTTGTAAGTTCACTCATTTTTATGGCACTTGTGGCTAAGTCTACTTCAGGACGATGTGCTTGTGTGCTTTGTAACATCTCATGGTTTCTAAATTCATCGTCACTCAACGTACCAACTACATCAATATCCGTTTGTTCTATTCCAGTTAGCTGGATTAATCTTTTTTTAGCCACTATGAGTTTGTTCTCAGCCGCCTGTAATCGAGCTTCATTTTCATTTTGAAGTACTTTTGCCCGAAGCACATCATTTTTATAAATAATACCTGCCTGGAATTGATTATTTAAAAAAGTATAATGGGAAGCTAATTGCTTTTTGACCTGTTGCTCCATCTTTATTTCTTCTTTAGCCTGTACAACAATCCAATAAGCGGTTTCAGTAGCTAACAATACATCGTCTTCGACCAATCTCTGTTGAGCGATACTCATCTCTATATTGGTTTCCGCCATTTGCTTACCGTACTTAATCTTTCCTCCTGTATAAATTGGTTGAGTAACACTTACCATTGGGGCGAAACCGTACTCAGGAAGCATTGTATTTAAAGGCTCACCAAAGTAAAATGCAGTTGCAGAAGCATCTATTTTGGGTTTTGCCGTTACGTCTGCTATTTGTTTCTCTGATCTGGAAGCAGTTACGTCTTCTCTGGCTTTACCAATCCTGTGATTGTTTTTCAATGCAAGCTCTTTACTTTCTGCAAGGCTCAATTGCTGTTGGGCAAACAGGTTATCTGTTCCCTGTAAAACAGCAAGAGCACATACAAAAGCTTTTACGAATGTTTTATATTTTCTTTGTAACATGATTTATTTTTTTGTCAATTAACTTTCGTGATGAAAATCATATTTATCGTGTATACCTTTATTCAAGGATTTCTTTGACGGTTTTACGAATCTGCTATACAATACCGGAACTATAAATAAGGTAGTAACCATAGAGACTAAAATACCTATTGATATTGTACTCGAGATCGGCCCCCATTCGGGAGAACCACTCGACATTAGCGGGATCAATCCAATAGCTGCTGCCATAGAAGTCAGGAAGATTGGGCGCATTCTTCGCTTAGCTGCTAATAGAGCCGCCTCTTTAATCGTATGTCCATGATCACGCACCAATTCATCAGCGTAGTCTACAAGGATAATTCCGTTTCGAACTACAATACCCAATAAGGCTGTAATACCGATAATTGCCATAAAACCAAATTCATAACCTGTAAGAAATAATCCCAGCATCGCTCCAAGTAAACTCAATGGGAATGATGCCAGTACGATGAACACTTTGCCCACTCGTTTGAATTGGAATAGCAGAACTAAGAATATCAACACGAAACTTATCATAAAAGCTTTTCCCATTTTAGGACCGCTTTCCAGACCATCTTCATACTCTCCTCCATAGGCAATTTTAACTCCTTTTGGTAGTTCTAAGCTATCGATTTTCGGTTGTGCCTCGGCGAACACTTCAGCAGGTTTTCTACCCAATTGTGCTTCAGAAGAAACAGTTAATGTCCGCAATCCGTTACGGTGTACAATAGCTCCCGTATGCCATGAAGGTTGTAAATCCACCACTTGTTTTAAAGGTACTTTCGCTCCAAATGATGAGGTGATGTACATATTTCCCAAAGCATCCAGATTTTGCCTGTCAGCTTCGTCCGTACGCAATAGTATATCTATGGCTTTGTTACCTTCCCACATTTGTGATATAGGAAAACCTTTTATTTTAGCACCTAAAGCCTGTGCAATCTGTGCTTTGGTAACACCTAATCGCAACGCGATATCTTCTTTTACCACAGCCTTAAGACCTACATAATCATCCTGATAATCTGTACGTACCCAATTTGCTCCTTTTGTGTTTTCTAGTATTGTCGCTACTTCTTTGGCTACTTTTTTCTGTTGCGTAATATCTTTACCAATCACACGGATCTCAATCGGAGCAGGCTGTTGTTTTTTACTTAACTGTCTAACGCGGACATATCCATTTGGCAGGAAATTATTGAATTTTTGAACATATTCATCTATCATTTCATTTGTAGCATCATTACTTTCTGTATTGATAAATATTTGCGCAAAATTTTCTCGCGGGTTTTCCGGTGAATATGTTGAATAAAATCGTGGTGAACTTGTACCAATAAAACTTGCTGTGGTAACAATACGCTTGTCTCCTGCGATTTCCTTTTCAATCTTTTTAACCGCTGCTTCTGTTTCGTGAATATTTGTACCGTTGTCCATCCACAATTCAAGATTAAATTGATTTCTTTCCACAATTGGGAAAAACTCGGTTTTCACTTGGCTTCCTACCACAAATGAAAGGAAGAAAATCGCCAGACCTGCAAACAAAGTCGTTTTCTGATATTTCATACAGAACTCTATAGCTCTGTCAAAACCATCCTGCATTCTATCTAAGAAATTCCGTTTTTTAGGTTTTTGTGCATCATGGTTTTTCAATCCTTTTTTAAGGAAATGATAACACATATATGGTGTAAGAAACAACGCGACTAAGAATGAAACTGCCAAGGCTATACTAACCGTAATTGGTATCCATTGTACGAACTCTCGTGTCATTCCTGTTAGTGTAAATGCTAATGGTAAGAATGATAGAACAATAGTAAGTGTCGCAGTGAATATCGGAACCATAAGCTGTGTTGCACTTTGCCAGGCAGCAGTCCATGATGGTACTTTTTCATCTACTTTCTCTATATAGTTGTCTACGACAATTATGGCATCATCGACAACCATTCCAAGTACAATAATCAATGCAGCTAAACTAACCTGGTGCATTTCTACACCTATCATATTCAGAATGGCAAATGTTGCCAAAATGGTTACAGGTGCCGCAATAGCAGAAATAGTAGCTACTCTAAACGGAAGCAAAATCATTACCACCAGAATAACGGCTCCAATGGCAATTGCAAACTCAATAAAGAAATGCCCTAAGTTCATATCTACTACAGCAGGCTGATCTACAATGGTATTGACCTGTACATCTGCAGGTAAAACTTCTTTTACTTCTGTTACTTTTTGGGTCAATGCTTTACCTAAGTCAACAATATTCTGACCAGGTTGCATCTCTACAGTAAGCATCATTACATCATTACCAGCTACAGTAATTTTACTTTTTAGGTCTTCATATCTTCGTTCTATTTTGGCAATATCTTGCAAACGGATATTACCACCTTGAGGAGAACTATATACAATCAGATTGCCGATTTCATTTTCATTTTGGTACTGAGCATCTGTAAAAATCAATAAGCGATTTTTGTCAATTTCAATATCTCCACTTGGGATCGTAACATTCTGCTGGCTCAATGTGGAAGCAATTTCATTGATGCCAAAACCATATTGTTTTAATACATCTTCACGAAGTGTGACATATATCTGTTGCTTCTGACCTCCGTAACGTTTTATTTTTGAAACTTGAGGAATCGTTTTAATACCGTCTTCCAATTCATCCAGATAATTTTCCAATTCGGCATATGTACGTCCAGGTGCAGACACAGCAATCATCTGAACCACCACGTCACCAAAATCACTGTTCACATACGGCCCTTGTACGCCTCGCGGAAGTATCAAAGGCATATTGGCATCTAAACCGTGCTGTAAAGTATTCCAGAATTTTTTAGTATCCTTGACGTAATCTTGCAATTCAACTGTAATTACAACCTGCCCAGGTTTACTTTCTGAATGTGTTTTTTCCTTCTTTATTTCTTCAAAACCGAACAGATATTGTTCCAGTTTATCTGTTACTTCTTTCTCAATCTGTTCTTCGTCACTTCCTGGATAAAAAGCAACGACAAGCCCTTGTCTAACTGTTATACGCGGGTCTTCGCTTCTTGGCATTGTCAATAATGAAATCAGACCTGCAAGCACCATGATAACGGTAATCGCTATCGGTACTTGTGGAAATTTCATTGCCGCTTCAATGAGGTTTATCTTTCTTTTCATAAATTATTCTGTTTTTGCGGTTGGCGCTTTCGCTGAGGCTGTTTCAGTTTTTACTTTTTGTCCTTCTTTCACATTGTTTTGTCCGGCAAGAATAATAGTTTGATTTTCATCAAGTCCGTTGGTTATTATAACCTCATCGCCTGCAATTTTACCCACAGTAACTCTTGTCAGTTTTGCATTGTTATTCTTGTCTATCACATACACATGAGGGATTTTATCAACATTGTTTATGATAGCTGTAAGTGGTACACGCACTTGTTTAACTTTAGCCGGAATACCTGCAGATACTTCGCTAATCATCCCAGGCATTAAAATACCTCCAGAATTGTCAAGACGTACTTTTAAAGTATATGCTTTGGAAATTTCATCAGCGACAGGATTGATAATTGTGATTTTACCTGTGAAATTGCGTTGCAGTGTAGGTATGTTTACTTCTACCTGCATACCTTGTTTGAAGTTTCCTATTTCGCTTTCCGGTACTGAAAACTGAGCGTATACAAGATCTGTTTTAACAATTGTAAAAGCCGGCACTCCTGGTGCTGCCATACCTCCGATTTCAGCTGATTTAACTGTAATTATTCCATTAGTAGGCGACATTAAACGGCTGTCGGCAATACGCTTTTTATTAATTTTTTTATTTGCCTGTGCCTGTGCAACTTTAGTTTTGATATCGATGTAATCTTTTTCAGGAAAACTTCCTTTTTTATACAATTCATCAAACCTTCTGAATGCATCCTCGCTCTGTTCTAATGTAGCATTGGCTATTTGCAAGGCCGCTTCATATTCTGTAGCATCTATACTTGCTAAAAACTGTCCTTTACTAACTTTTTGACCTTCATTGACACTCACATTATTGATTGTTCCGGTAACAGCGAAGCTCACGGTGGTCATATTATCTGGAACGATGGAACCTGAATAAACAACAGATTCTTCTGTTTCTGAACTTTGGATCGTACCTACTGTTACAACCGGAGGCTCATCTTTTAATTGTTTTTCTTCTTTTTGTTTACAACTCTGTATCAAACCTATCCCTATTAGGAAAAGGAATAGTAAACCTATTTTACCTGTTTTCATCATTACATTTATTTTGTTACGTTTATTTTAACTTTAGATTTCAGGGACAAAGGTCGGTTTACAACATACAAACAGCTATACGAAATGACCGCTAAAAGTTGTGAAATTTACTTTTCATAAGGTGTAATAATTGACATAAAACGAAGAGCTACTGAATGATCAGTAGCTCTTCACAGTTACATTTAACTTAAATAACAGGACGTGAATAATTCAGTCTTTTGATTTAAAGAATCAAAGTTTGATTATCCCTATCCTTTAGCTGTTTAAAATAGCTTGATGTAAAGCCTGTATGCTTTTTCAATTGATTGGAAAGGTATGCCTGACTACTATAACCTAATACATTAGCAATCTCGGTCAAAGACATTTCTGTATTCATCAAAAGTTCTTTTACTTTTTCAATCTTACAGTGAATAATGTACTTTTCAAGTGTTATTCCTTCTTCTGAAGAAAACAATGCACTCAGTGTATCGTAATTCTTGTTTAACTTATTACTTATAAGAGCTGTAAATTTTGTAGGTATTCCACTTTCCAATTGCATATTAATACCATTATCAACCAACTCTTTAATATTGTTTATTGCTTTTTGGTTTTTATTATACATTAATTCAAAGCCATTACTTTTCAGCATCGCTTCGATTGCTCCCAGTTTTTGCGAAAAAGCTACTGTATCTTTTATTATCGCTTCTCCTAGTTTTACATCCACTACTTCAAAACCCAAAATAGTTAACTCTTTTTCAAGAACATACATACATCTATTGCACACCATTCCTTTTATTAACAGTGTCATAAGCTCTATATTATATTTAAAAAACAAAATTCAGCATTTACTAAAAATAAGACTTTATGATATTTCGGTTTTCTTTTGTGATATTTTAAGAAAGTATATTCAACAACATTAAATATCATAAACTAATCAAGGAAAAGTATATATCCAGTACCATTAATCATAACGAATTTTGTAATAGACAATATCCATTAAAATGAATAGTAAAGAAATAAACGAACATCCAGTTTTAGATATATTGAAAGATTATAACGCAGGTAAAACCGGTCTGGAACTTTTTGAGAAATATGGTATATATGGTACAAATATTTTTGAATTGAAATCAAAATATAAGGATTTAAGATCCGATATCCTTTTAGAATTGGTAAATTTAAACGAAGAAAATAGCCGATTAAAAATAATGTATGCTGACTTGTCCGTACAACACCGAAAATTAAAAGATTTGTTGCAGGAGGATTTCTAAAAGTACAGCGATAGGATAATAGTAACTTAATAATATTATGATATGACAAATGTAATGTACAAATATGCCACAGTGTTGGTAGCGATTGAAAATCTTCGCAAGGAAGGTTACGATGTAGATTTTAATCTTGAAGACAACTGCTTAATTTGTGGCAACAATAAATATACTATTGATGACTTTGAAATTGAGCAAGTCTACCGATATGAGGGAGATAGCAACCCCAGTGATGAATCTACTGTTTATGGAATAGCCTCAAAAGATGGCTTAAAGGGAATTTTGGTCACTGCTTACGGTGCTTATACAGATGGAATGAGTGCTGCGATGCTTAGGAAATTATCCCTTAAAAATGAGTAGAAATTGTATTTTCAATTAAATTTAAGTACTTAAGAGAAAGTTATTAGAGGAAATTATGTTCACGTTTCAAAAACAATACATTAGCATAACTTTTTGATTAATGAGGATATAAGAAAGCCAGGTTAATTTGTAGTAACTTGGCTTGTGAAAATACATAAATGGGGTTTATTATTTGACTGTTGTTCCACCATCTACGGGTAAATTTACCCCTGTAATGTATTTTGCTTCATCTGATGCCAAGAATAATGCGGCATTCGAAATATCTTCAGCCATTCCCAATTTTTTCATAGGAATAATTCCTAGAAAATAGGCTTGATAGTCTGGACTATTCAAAAATGCCTCGCTCAAAGGTGTTAAGATATAGCCCGGATTAATGGCATTTACCCTAATTCCAAAAGGTCCGAAATCTACTGCAGCCGCTCTGGTAATGGCTGAAACCCCTCCTTTGGAAGCCGTATAAACTCCGGGGCCTGACATTCCAGTTAAAGCGGCAATCGAAGAAATATTCACGATACTCCCACCTCTTTCTTTCAGGTGTGGTAGTGCGGCCTGCATTCCCAGCATCACGCTGTTTATGTTGATGTCATATGCTTTTTTCCAGGTGTCTTCGGTTTGATCTTCAAAAGGAACTGCCACTGAAATCCCAGCATTATTGATTAAAATATCCAGTTTTCCAAAAACGCTGATTGTTTCTGGAAGTACTTTTTCAAACCAGTCTTCCCGTTTTGATACGTTATGTACTAGAGCAATGGCATCACCACCATCTGATTTGATTTTTTGTACAATAGTTTCTAATTTATCTTTTTGAATATCGGTCGCTACTACTTTTGCTCCTTCTTTGGCAAAAGAATAAGCCATAGCTTCCCCCATTCCGGAAGCTGCCCCAGTTATTATTGCTACCTTATTATTTAGTCTCATATATCTTATTATTTTTTTGCTGCGTGATGTGCTATAATATAACCAAATACCAATCCCTGCCCGATGGTTCCGCCAGCTCCGGGATATTTATTTCCAAAAATATTTGAGGCATTATTTCCCAAAGCGTACAAGCCCTGGAAAGCGGCCTGATTGGTTTTCAATACTTGTCCATGTTCGTTTGTCATCATTCCACCGCATGTTCCCAAGTCTGATAAAACGATTTTTACCGCATATAATTTTCCAGAAAGCGGTCGAAGACAATTATTAGGCATTTGTGTTGGATCTCCATAATAACGGTCGTAAGCGCTGTTGCCTTTTCCAAAATCGGTATCTTTTCCTGTAGCTGCAATGGTGTTGAACCTGCCAAATGTTTCCGTAAACGCTTCGACAGGTAATCCCACTTTTTGAGCCAGTTCAGATGCATTTTCAGCCGTAAAAGCAATTTTTGCATCAAACCACTCTTGTGGAATTTTCATTCCCGGAAAAAGTGTGCCGGCAAGCAGATAACTATTTCTGTAGTTCTGATCAAAAATCAACCACATATCTTTTATAGGCGTTCCATACTTTTCCTGTTCTAAAACGATTTGTCCAAAACTCATATAATCCACCGCTTCGTTTATAAACCTTTTTCCCGTATAGTTTACCAAAAATGATCCCGGAAGCGAACGCTCTGCCAATAATACTTGTGGTTCGCCTTCTTCTGTTAATGGAGCTATAGCAGGAAACCACCATGTTGAAGTCATATTGGTAATTTCTGCTCCAATCTTTTCTCCTAACAGAATGGTATCACCTGTATTGCCTTCGCTACCTAAACTTACATTTTTTAAAGAGGGAGATTGGTATTGGTGGCGCATTAGCATATTATGATCAAATCCGCCTCCTGCCAAAACCACACCTTTCTTCGCATTTATCTGAACCAATTTTCCGTTTTGAACCGCTTTTATTCCAGTTACTTTATCACCATCAAACAATAATTCTGTAATTGAAGTATTGGTCCAAACCGGTACACCTGACCGAAGCAAACCAGCAAACATCCCTGAAGCCAGTGCCTGACCACCACCAACTAATCGTTTTCCAATCAACAATCCGCCAATTCCCTGAATTCCTCTTTTCAGCATAATCGGTATAGACTTAAATGGTGTTTTTGTCATTAAGTTGAGCCATTTGTAATCGTAACCTGTCACTGGAACTGGTACAGGTGCCTCAAGTTGACCGGGGCGAAACCTTGCTGTGTCTTTTCCTAATAAGTTCATATTGAAAGGACGACATTCGCAGGTTCTTCCTAAGACTTTACCACCTACAACTTCTGGAAAATAATCTGAATATCCTTTTGCCCAAAAGAATTTCATAGGCGTGGTTCTCTCCAACATTTCTACTGCTGCTGAACCATTTTGCAAGAAGTTTTCCCAACGGGATTTAGGAGCATTATCTCCAACTAAATTCGTTAAATATGTTTCTCCATCTTTCAATGTATCATCGGAACCATCTTGTTTCAAAACAGGATTTGCCGGTATCCAAAATGCACCACCGGAGCGTGCAGTAGAGCCACCAACCAAAGCTGTTTTTTCGATAACTAATACTTTTAATCCTAATTCATGGGCTGCTAGTGCAGCTGCCATACCGGTTCCCGAACCTACAACTACCAAATCTACGGTAATATCTGTGGCTGTTGGCCCCGGGATTATTTCTTTCTTGCTCATATTCAGTCTTTTTTAATTATAATTTATACAGGTAGTTTAGACGAAGTAGCGTATTCGGGTATAAAAACACAGTTGGTTGTCTGAAAAACAGTAGACATACATTTATTGCATTGAATACATCTTCCTCTTCCCAACGGATTATCTTTTAATTTATTGATGATATCGGGCTCGCGAAGTAATGCCCTTCCCATCGCAACAAAGTCAAAACCTTCCTGCATAGCCGTTTGCAAATGCACATAATCATTAATTCCTCCCAACAAAATCAGTTGAGCTTTTTTCACTACTGTCTGGAATTGCCGAGCCGATTTAAGCATATAAAGATGTTCGTACGGGTATTCACCTAACACTAATTTTCCAAACCATTTTACCCCCAATCTGAAAATTCCTTTCTGTGTTTTTGACATGCCCTCTAAATCAGTTTCACCTCTGAACAGATACATTTGATTTTTTACCGAAGATCCCATCGTTAACTCAAACGCATCAACAGCGCCTGTTTCGTCCAGAATTCTTGCTGTTTGTGTGGACTCATCTAACCAGATTGAGTTTTTAATACCATCATCCATAGACATTTTAACAATAATTGCCAAACGGTCTTTCACCCTTTCTTTTACGGCAAGAAGGATTTCTTTTGCAAAACGTGTACGATTTTCAATAGAACCGCCATATTCATCTTTTCTTTTGTTGATCCAAGGACTGAAAAAAGAAGATACCAGATACAAATGCCCAAAATGAAGTTCGATCGCATCAAAATTGGCATCGGCAGCAACTTCTGCGGCATCCGCAAATTGCCTGATAATGGTTTTCATTTCCTCTCGGCCGATTTCACGACAAACCTGAAAACTAGAAGGACTTCTAAACCTTGACGGAGCAATTGGTTGTACACCTGTGATTTGTTTGGTGGCTACGGGACCGGCATGCCCTAACTGTGCGGAGGCTTTTCCGCCAGCCTTATGCATCGCCTGTGTAAATTGTTTGAGGCCTGAAATATTTTCACGAACCATCAAAATTTCTCCCGGTGCTGCAAAACCTTCTGCGGAAATAGCGCAGTAGGCAATAGTTGTCATACCAACCCCTCCTTTTATAAAGCCCTCATGAAAGTCTATTAATGATTGTGTAACTTTTCCGTCAGGGCTTCTGCCTTCACTGGTTGCCGCTTTTATAACCCGATTCGGAAGAGTAATGGGTCCTAATTTTGCGGGTGAAAATACTTTATCAGGATTAATTGCATTCATAGGATATTGAAGTTATTGTTTCTTATCAAAGATAAACAAATAACAAATAAATGTTACATAGTGTAACATTTAAAAAATTATTAATTTTGCACCAATTAAAATCATTATATGAATTTGAAAGCTAGATCCGATTCTGTTCAAAATAAAGTAAAAATTGTAAAAACTGCTTTGAATCTATTCATGGAGAAAGGAATAGATATTCCATTGACTGAAATTGCCAAAGAATCTGATGTTTCCAGAATGACTTTTTATCGTCATTTTCCGGATCGGGAAGCTCTTGTGTCGGCAGTATTTCATTACAATCTAGATCAACTTGATTTATACGCTAAAGCATTGCAAGAAAACAAAAATGGATTCTATCTGTTGTTAAAAAAGGTATTGATACAACGGGTGGAATATCATAACTTTTTACCTTATATCAACGGACAGGAACAAACCTTGACTTCTTCCAGATTGTTTGAGATTTTCGAAAAACCAATTCAACTCGCAAAAAATAGCAACTTATTACGAGATGACTTTTGTTGTGAAAAAGATTTACTGATATTAATATCAATGGTAGGTGGCGCAGTTGCATATGTTCAGATGTCTGGTCAATCTGCCATTGAGCGAACATTAGAATTGCTTATGAACGGAATTAAAGTAGTTACAAAAGAGTAAGTTGCACATCTCTAGCTATTTCGATATGTCGTCAGTATTTTAATATCAAATTAAAGGCTTAACAGCATATTATTTAATCAATATCGTTTTTCTTATTCACGATACAGTTACACATACATCCGCATTTGTCGGATAGCTTTGGCACAATAAAATTATTCCCTCGGCAATATCCTGTTCTGTCAGAGCCCCATTATGGAGCATCCGTACTTCGCCATCTGTTTTTACTGCCCAACAAGCCCCACAGGTTCCGTTTTTGCAGGAACTCGCTACTTTGATATGATGCTCTTTCATTGCATCCAAAAGAGATTGCTTCGGCTGCACCTCAATGAGTGATGTGCATTCATAGGTCTGCTTTTCATCATTCTCGTAGTAGTCCTCATAGTAATTTACAATCACATCTTTTACAACACCGTCAGTTTCCAAATCTCCCACATCAACTGGAACTGGGTCGAAATATTCCAAATGAATATTTTCTTCTGGAATATTCAATCCTGTTAAGGCATTTTTATATAAATCCATTAAGCCGGTAGGTCCACAAATGTAGTAATGGGCATCGTTTATTTCAGGAACAAGTCGTTTGATTATGGAACGAAGTACCAATAGAGAGAATCGTCCTGCAATATGATTGATTTTAGTAGAGATAAATTCGGGGGAAGTAAAGGAATAGCATATTTCGAGACTTTCATTTATCTCTAAAGTTTCCAGTTCATTATAAAAAATAGTTTCACTTGGCGTTTTATTACTGTATATCAGTAAGGGAATTTGACGACTACTATCAATACTATTGAGCATAGAGAATAAAGGTGCGATACCGCTACCACCGGCCAAAAGAACTATTTTGGATTGTCCAGCTATTGTATCTTCCAAAACAAAATTCCCAAACGGTGCTTCAATTTCCCATATTTCTATTTGGTCTGCATTTTCAAAAATATAGTTACTCATTTTTCCTCCAGTTACTCTTTTTACAGTAATAGCTGGATTAGGATCTGAGGGTTTGGAACTAAATGAATACGAGCGAATTACCATCTCTCCATCTATGTTGCATCTGATGTTTAGATACTGACCAGGCAAGTAGGAAAATTGTTGTTGATCGGTTTCAAAGTATATGGTCAGAGTATCCTGTGTTTCCTTCACAGTTTTATGGGTTCGCCATGTAAATTTCTTCATTTTAAATAATTTCTATCTGCTTTGTTATCTTTAAAAGGAAACCTCTACTTGTTGTTCACAAAGAGAGGTTCATCAAAACATGATATTTGATAATTAAATTTCGTTTTACTTTTCTTGCTGTCTTCTGATAATTGCCAGCTTGTTTTTTCTTATCTGTTTGAAATGGGCAGACGTTAATCCTGTATAGGTCTTTAATTGCTCGGTAAGCTCCGAAGCTTTTTTATAACCTAACGATTTTGCAATTTGCGTGATAGTTTGCTCGGTATATACCAGCAATTCTTTTACCTTTTCAATTATTCGCTTTGTAAATATAATTTCAAGGCTGACATCACATTTTAAAAGAAACAGATTGTTCAGTTCTTGATAATCCGTATTGAGTTCGCTTGTTATCTGAATCGCAAACGGAGCAGATGAACCTGTATCCAATTGGGTCTGAATAATCTGATCTGCTACCCGGTGTACTTTCGTTATTACATCCGAACAGTCACCTAATTTTAATTGATGTAACATAACTTTTTATGTTAGAGATTGGGAAACACTGTTTTGGTACCCTAAGAGTAAATGGAGAAAAGCCCAGGGATATATTCAGCAAATCCCCGAGCAATATTGAACTTACACGCAGCAAGAGCAGCTTGACGTTTTTTCGCTATCTCCGCCATCTACTTTGTAGCCAGCTTTCTCAATAGCCTGGACCAACTCTTGTTTCACACTATCATTCTCTATTGAAACAGCAAGTTTCCCTGCTTCTAATTTTTCAATAGTAACGCCATTAATATCTTTGATTGCTCCATTTACTCTTGATTGGCAGTGAGCACTTTGCATGTCTGGTATGCTTAATTCCAAATTTTTCATTTTATCTTATTTTTAATGTTTAACAAATTTCCGTCTTAATTTGATACTTATTATTATGGTATTCCTTGTAAGATTTGTGACTTTTACTGATTTTAAAATTATGATTTTATTCTACAATGAACTTACCCTTCATATAGATGTAGTGGCCTGGGAAAGAACATAAAAAATCATAAGAACCTTTTGCAGGAGCATTAAAAGTAATTTCGGTAGTTTGTCCGCCACCAATCATATCTGTTTTGGTAATAACGGCTTTTTCCATTTCTTTTGGAATATAGTCATTATCTTTAGCATTGATTGCTGCATTAGCGAAAGCATTGAAGTCTGTACCTTGTGCAAGAATAACAACATTATGTCCCATTGCTTCAATTGGTGCTTTTCCGGTATGCTTAAGAATCAACTTTACAGTTTGTCCTTCTTTTACTTTAAGTTCGGTTTTATCAAATTTCATATCATCACCGCCACTGATGGTCAACTCAACTTCGTTTGCTTGTTCCGTCGGGACAGTTGTTTGTTCTAATACAGGCTGATTGTTTTCTTGTACACTTTGTTCTGTTTTCTTATTATTGTTACAAGCAGTAAATATGATTACTGACAAGCCTAAAACTAACTTTTTCATTTTCTATGTATTTTTAAATTGTTATCTTATACTGCAAATTTCAGTACATTTGTTATCCTAAATATTATGCAATTCCTTTTTAGATTTATGATATTTACTGAATTGTAAAATTGTATTGTTGATGCAATGCAAAACCCCCATTGTAATTATTACAACGGGTGTCTGTTCCTCTAATTTTATAAGGTTACTTTTGACTATTTGGAACGCTCAATACGATAATAGTACCAAGAATTGCAGGAATTGCCCATACTGCGAAATTAGCAAAGTTGGACAGTTCTGATGCGATAAGAATACCGCCAAGAATGATTGCAACTGCTGCACCTATACGACCTACTGCAAGGATAGTACCTAAAGCTGTACCACGAGTGGCATCGGGATAATAGGTAGCGATAAAGCCATTCAACAAAATTTGTGCACCTATGGAGCCGAAACCAACTACGGCTACAAGCAAGTAAGTAAGGCTCATAGACCATCCATTACCGTCGCCTGTACTAAAGCCAAGAGCCATTAGGAATAATGCAATGCCTGCCATCGCAAATGCCGCTGAAACAACTCTTTTTGCTCCGAACTTGTCTGCCAATGGGGAAGCAATTAGCGAACCTGCTACTGCTCCAGCATTCGTGACCAACAAGAACGTTAATGCTGAAGTAGCCGAATAACCTGCAATAGTTAATAACGTAGGCAACCACGTATTAAGTCCATAGATTAAAATCTGACCAGAAATAGCTGCGAGCAAAAACACAATTGTAATCAATGCCCAGCGACCTGTAAAGATTGCCAATAAAGGATTGCGTTTTTTTTCGACTTGCCGAACTTCTTTTTTAATTGGCGAAGTTGGTTCTATGGGTGTTAAGCCATATTCTGCTATAATTGTATCTGCTTCTCTAATGCGACCTTTTGATCTTAAATATACCGGACTTTCAGGGAGATAATAGAGTAATAGTGGTACAACGGTAATTAATGGCAATGCACCGATCCCTAACATTCCACGGAAACCAATTGTTTCTACTAAACCGATAGCCAACAATGCGGCGAAAATACCTCCCATAGAATAACCGGAAAACATTAAAGCGTTATTGAAATTTTTACGCCCTGCTCTTGAAAACTCTACTGTTGTAGCTACTGCTGTAGGGATTACACCACCGAGACCTAAACCAGAAATAAAGCGAAAAAGCCCGAACAGAAACGGTGTAGGAGCCAACGCCGTCGCAATCATAAAGAGAGAAAAAAATGTGACTGCTCCAATTAAAACTTTTCTACGTCCAATTAAATCTGTAAGGTAGCCAACAGTAAGTGACCCTATTGCCATTCCCACAAGAGCCAGACTATTTATAGAGCCTGTTTCAGCGGTAGTTAACCCCCATGCTTCATAAGCTAGAATAGATTTTACTATTGTTCCGTATACTACTAAATCATAGCCATCAAATACTAAGACGATAAATGCTAATGCAATAACAATGGATGGGGATTTTTTTATTTTAGTTTTAGAGTGATTGGACAAACCTGTCTCAAGGGCACTCTCTTGAATATTTTGTTTCATTATTAATATTTGTAAGAATTAAAAAATTGTTTATCAATTTGAGTTGGATTGGTATTTGCCAAACCCAGAAAAAGTAAAGTGTATTATCGGGTTTGAATATAGTCCTCAACAGTGACAACAACAATCAGATTTCTCACTGTGGTAGTGAGTTAATCCAAAAATAATTCTATTAATAATGTTCAACATTTTGTTTTTACTTTAATTATAACTTCTATACTGCAAATTTCGGTATTGCAACCAAGCTTTCCATTATACTTTTCTTTATTAGTTTTATGATATTTACTGATTGTACAAGACATAAAAAAAAGAGGATGTAATACCCTCTTTTTTTTAGAAAAATACTTATTAGATTATGCTGCCATCATTTCTTCACAAGCTTGAGCACATTTTCTACAAGCTTCGGCACATTCTCTACAATGCTCCATTCCCATAGCAACATGTTTTTCACATTCTTCAGCACAAGCGTTGCAAATTTCCATACAAAGTTTGCAAATGTCTTTACTAAATTTACCGTCAAGACTTAGAATATTGGCTGCTGCCTGACAAATTGCAACACATTCTAAATTGAGTTGAATACATTTTTTTAGATGAGCTACTTCTTTCTCATTTAAGCAAGCAATAGCACACTGGTTACAGATCGCCACACAGTCAAGGCAGGCTTCTATACACGATTGGAATTTTGTCTGTATCATATCTATATATTTTTGTGAATACTAAATTTAAAACAAAATAAAGTCATTTTAGTTCTTTTTAAGTTAACTTTAATAAACTTCAACGGTATTTTTATAGGTTCTACATCAACATTCCTTTAATATATTCAACTGCAAATACTGTTCCTTAATAAAAATAGCCTCTTTCAATTTGTCATATCGGCTGGGTAATTGTTCTGAAATTTGATAGTAATTTTTGAGTATGATATTTTTTCTAATATATATTGTTCTCAACAAACTTATCTCAGACACCAGATTTTTCCTATCATTCTTATTTTTTATACTTAATCCAATCAGTTCATAAATCTTATCAAGTTCCTCTGCTATTACTAATTCCAATACCGTATTAATCCCACCAAAGAAACTAAAAAACTTACTTTTAGAAATGTTGGCAACTGAGGTAATATCAGATATTTTAACGTCTTGTATGTTCTTTTTCATCAGAACTGTCCTTATATTTCCAATAGCTTGGTATACAAGGCTAGCATTTCTTCTATCAATATTCGTCATATGAAAAATTCCTCCATTTATTTTGACCATACACAAATCTAGTTGTCTGCAAGGTAGCAAAAGTGCAATTTGACTATTAACAATTGTAATTTTTACGGATTTTGGGCAAATAAAAAGCGGTAGTTCCTTTTCAGAAACCACCGCTTTAGCAAACGCAATAAAGCTACTCGACCTTATTATTTTTTCAACTTGTCCGCAGGCGGATTATAATCAGGTAAAGAGGTTACCCTTACCGTATCTACCCCAGTAATATCCCAGGTAATAGGAATCATCGTCATATACTCGCATTTAGGACACATATCACCTTCAGAGCCTACCATTTCTTTATGTCCGGGACAACCGGTAATCAAGTGTCCGTGTGCATCGATCAATTCACCTTTTTCATTTCTGTCTTTGCCCGCAATTTTATCGACAGACTTCTCAACTTGTTGTTCTGTAGCATGGTTATGTCCATCGCCTTCTGCGTGTGCGTGTCCATCTTTTCCTGCTTTTGTATCACCTCCACAAGCAGTAAAGAAAATGGCTAAAGAGGCTAAAGCCGATATCATTAATTTGTTCATTTTCATTTTATTTATTTTTTAAAGATTAAAGCTTATTTAAGTACTATTGAATGATTCTTAAGTTTAATGCTGATGGTCATGTGCTGAAGGAACAGCTTTTACATTACATAATATTGAATTATCATGTTGATGTTGGGGTGTCTCTAATTGAATAGTTACGTGATTAATACCTAAATGTTCCAATTCATGTTCTATTTTCCGAAGAAGTGTCTCACTTTGACCTATTGTCATTTGTTCATCTACCACAGCGTGACAAGTAAGCGCATTTAACCCACTTGTAATTGTCCAAATATGCAAATCGTGAATAGCTTGGACACCCTCGGTTTTTAAGATTTCTTCTGTTACCTTCTCAATTTCGATATTATCGGGTGTCCCTTCCATCAATACATGAACAGATGATTTGGTAACCAGATATCCACTTCTTAAAACCAAGACAGAGACGATAATACTTGCTAAAGGATCTGCCCAACCCCATCCGAAAAACATAATAAGTAAGGCTGCGATAATTGCCCCTACAGATCCTAGCATATCACTGATGACATGCAGATAGGCACCACGCATATTGAGGTTTTCTTTTACATCCGCTCCACGCATCATTATCCAGGCCACTAAGATATTAACCAGTAATCCTATAAATGCTACAATCAACATTCCGCTAGACTGGATTTCTGGCGGACTCTGAAAACGTTCAACAGCCTCATAGATAATATATCCAGAAATCAATATTAGTGTTGCACCGTTGATAACGGCTGCCAATATTTCAAAGCGTTTATATCCATAGGTTTTAGCATAATCGGCTATTTTGCTACTGAATTTAAAAGCCATTAATGCAATGAATAGTGAAATGGCATCACTTAACATGTGTCCAGCATCCGCTAATAAAGCAAGACTATTTGTCAAAAATCCTCCCACAACTTCTACAGCCATATAAGCTGTAATAATCACCAAACTAATGGTTAGTGTCTTTTTGTTTGCGCTATGCGAGTGATTATGCTCTTGTCCCATAATTTTATAATTATTGTTTTGCTGCTGCAAATATCAGCAGCAAAACGTGTTAAACTATTTCGATATTTTTTGTTTGATTTGTAAGATTTACTTCTTCCACTTCAAACGCAAACTGTTACTAACCACACTTACACTACTTAAAGCCATCGCAGCTCCTGCAATCATCGGATTCAATAAGAAACCATTAATTGGATACAATATACCTGCTGCAATTGGAATGCCTATAAGGTTGTAAATAAAGGCCCAGAACAAGTTTTGTTTGATGGTAGCTACTGTTTGTTTAGACAATCTGATCGCTTGTGGAATCTTAGTCAAATCGGAAGAGATGATGGTCATTTTTGCTACGTCCATCGCAATATCCGAACCTTTACCCATTGCGATACTTACATCGGCTGTTGCCAAAGCGGTACTATCGTTGATACCGTCACCAACCATTGCAACTACTTTGCCTTGGGCCTGTAGTTCTTTTACAAATTCTGCTTTCTGATGTGGTAATACTTCAGCTTTGTAATGACCAATTCCAGTTTGCTCGGCAATAGCTTTTGCTGTGGCTTCATTGTCGCCAGTAAGCATATACAGATCAATACCCATATCTTGCAATTCTTTGATTGCAGCTACTGAAGTTTCTTTGATTTTATCAGAGATAGCCACTACAGAAAGTGCTTCTTTACTATTGGCAAACCAAATTACCGTTTTTGATTCTTTACCCCATTCATCAGCTTGAGATTGTAACTGAGCAGGAATACTAATGTTATTTTCAAACAATAACTTTTTGTTTCCAACATAGTAAGTTTCGTTATTGTAGTCGGCTTTTGCACCTTTACCTGTAATACTGTCAAATCCACTCAAACTTACGGTTGATATACCTTCTAAGTTTTTCACCACCGCTTCTGCCAATGGATGTTCTGATTGTTTTTCGATACTCAACAAAATATTTTTAGTCGTATCATCATTGTTCAACCACGTAATACCGGTTACTTCTGGCTTACCTTCGGTAATGGTTCCTGTTTTATCTAAAATGATAGCTTGCACTTTTTTAGCCAATTCCAAACTTTCAGCATCTTTAATTAAAATACCACTCTCAGCCCCTTTACCTACTCCCACCATAATAGCTGTTGGTGTAGCTAAACCTAAAGCACAAGGACAAGCAATAACCAATACTGTAACAGCTGCTAACAGACCTTGTACCACACCATTGTCACCGCCTAAAATTAACCATAGAATAAAGGTAAAAATAGCGATACCAATAACCACGGGAACAAAAATACCTGCAATTTTATCAACCAGTTTTTGCACTGGTGCTTTACTACCTTGTGCATCTTGCACCATTCTGATGATTTGTGCCAACATAGTTTCTTTACCCACTTTCACGGCTTCAAATTGGAAGCTTCCTTTTTGATTGATGGTTCCGGCAAATACTTTTTCTTTCTCTTTTTTCAATACAGGAACGGGTTCGCCACTCAACATACTTTCATCCACATAAGAATTACCAGATATCACCATTCCGTCCACTGCGATTTTCTCACCTGGCTTTACTAAAATAATATCGCCAGCATTTACATCTTCAATAGCCGTTTGTTTTTCTGTCCCATCTTTTTGAATGACGATAACGGTTTTAGGCTGTAATCCCATCAATTTTTTGATAGCAGTCGAAGTATTTCCTTTTGCTTTTTCTTCCAATAATTTACCTAAAAGAATGAAGGCTATAATAACCGCTGCGGCTTCAAAATACACGTGGGGGTGAATGCCTCTTGCCATCCAGAAATCCATAAACACCATATTGAAAACACTGAACAGATAGGCGATACCGGTGCTCAACGCTACTAAAGTATCCATATTGGCAGATTTATTTTTGGTTTGCTTCCAGGCATTGATAAAGAAATCACGACCAATCCATAACACTACCGGAGTAGAAAATACCAACATAATTTCATTGGCATAAGGCATATCCATAAAGAACATTCCTATAACAACTACAGGTAATGATAGAATGATCGCCCAGGTGGTTTTATTTTTTAACTGTTTGAATTTCTTTTCGTGGATGGCTTCTAAAGTTTCCTGTTGTTTAGACTCATCTTCAATCAACAAGTCATAGCCTCCAGCTTGAACAGCTTTTCGAATAGCATTGGCATCTGTCATATTTGGAAAATATTCAACAGATAGATTACCAGTAGCAAAGTTTACAGATGAATTAACCACGCCTGGCACATAACGCACCACACTTTCTGCACTACCTGCACATGAAGCACAAGTCATCCCCAAAACCGGAAAACTAGCTTTTACTGTTGGTACACCATAACCTAAATCTCTTATGGCATTTACAGCATCAGCGACTACTTCTTCATCCTTAACCGTAATAGCCGCTCTGTGATTATTTATTTCTACTTTGTGACTTTCAACTCCCTTTACTTGTGCAAGTCCTTTTTCTACGATTAATGCACAATGTTCGCTTTCTACATCCTCTAGAGGTATGTAAATTATTTCTTTATTTGTTGCCATATTTCGATTGCTTTATTTTACAATACAAAATTGACAATAAATTGATAGATATTTATTGTGAAATTATGGGTTTGATTTGTAAGATTTACTTAAACCTCATCTAAAGGCTTACGTTTGTCTTCTCGAATTTGTTTAAAATGGCTAGGTGTAAGACCTGTTACCTTCTTGAACTGATTACTTAGATAAGCCACACTTGAATAGTTCATGCGATCGGCAATTTCACTTAATGATAACTCATCATAAACTAAAAGTTCTTTTACTTTTTCTACTTTTTGAGCTATAAAATATTTTTCAATAGTTGTACCCTCAATATCAGAAAACAAATTAGAAAGATAATTATAATCATTATGTAATGCATCACTTAAAACATCGGAAAGATTTGTTTTTACGTCATTGTCCTGATGATGTACCAATTCAATGATAACGTTTTTTATCTTCTCAATCATGCGACTTTTCTTGTCATCAATGACCTGAAAACCTAAGGGATCTAACGCACTTTCTATTGCTTCTCGTTCTTTTGTAGTCAGATCTTTCACGAGAGAAACTTCTCCCAATTTTATATTACTAGCCTCTAAACCGAGCTTATCGAGTTCGTTCTGAACAACGAGAATACAGCGGTTGCAGACCATATTTTTTATAAACAATGTCCCCATATATCACAAAGTCAGTTTTTAATTTACATAAATACACAAATACAAATTTATGATTAATAATTTAGTATTTATCGTTTATGGGTGGTTAAGTGATAAACCGCCGATGAAAAACGATTAAAATCTTTCCCATTGTAGGGACACATTGGTTATTAAATTACTATTTATTGGTAAAATTTGTGTGATACCGATATTGATAGTAAAATCTTCCTTTATGAGAAAGTCAATAAACAATATTGTTAGCGAAATTCAGGAGCAAGAACGGAAACTCTCAGTCACGTGCTCGGGACTAATTGAAGAAGCTTTTCAAATGACGGTCTTTCTTCAGGAGCTATTGGTTTCGGCAAAAGAATATGTGTTAAGTTCGGGATTTGAGAACGAGGCAAAAGAGATTGAATTCTTTAAAATGACTAAGCCCCAAATCCTCGGAAAGCTAATTTACTATAATAAACTGTACCGGATAGAAACCTCGTGCCCGGTCAATAATGGAAAAATCTACCGCAACTATTTCTCGAAACATTTAACAGAGCTGAAGATTGAGTTCAGGGAACATATCTGCAATTCCCACTTTTACCGATACTACCGTTCAGGCAGAATAGATAAAGATCAAGAATATTTTAAACGGGGGCAGATAAATTACCTCGAAGGGCTTAATAGTTATGTGTTTGAAATCGACCCGCTTTTCTCAACCTATTACGATTACAAATTAGCTCGTATTCTCTCCAACGACCTGTTATATGCCTACCTCTTAACCAAAATCAGTCCCGAAGAAAACTCTGATACATTTTTCAGCAGCACCAGCGAAATTAAAGAGCTATCTTGGACGGACAGCAAGAATGCTTTGATTGAGCTAACGTATGCCCTATACGCATCTGGTGCTATTTCGGACGGTAAGTTAGGCATCCGGAAGCTCACTGCTATTTCACAAGTGTTGTTTCGAATACCACTGACCGATGTGCATCACGCATTCCACCGGATGAAAACCCGTGCAGGTTCTCGAACCTTGTTTTTAGATCAGTTGAAACAGGCATTGGAAGAATATATGGATAAAGACTTATAAACACTCCAATCAATAAAGAGTTTGAAAGCGATACGCATCCCGTATTGCTTTTTTGTGTTTGCATCTGCCCATATATGCCAACTGGCATAAGGGCTTGTTTTACCATGGCTCAAATCGGAAAATCTAACGAAAGCCTTATTTAATAAGGCTTTCCGTCAAATTGTAAAATTTTCAAAAAACCGCTAAACCAATTGGCAAGGCTTGGCAGACAAACACTGCCACCTTTCTCAATTTTGCATTGTAAACATTAAAGAGCAATGCGATGAAAATTATAACTATTGAAGCAGCAGCAGGGATACAGCTTAATAACTGGATAAATACTATTGCTGATTATCTACAAAGGCTGAATGATACAAGCTATGATGACTTATGGCAAAAGGCAGAAAGCTGAAAACAGACAAAAAAATAAATCCTTAAAAACATGTGCTATGAATATTGATAGAATGGAATTTATATCGTGGATGGAACGCATCATGGACAGATTTGATATGTTGGGCGACAATATTAACGATTTAAAAAAGAAACGAAATACCATTGATGGAGAGGAACTACTCGACAATCAGGATATTTTGCAAATGCTGAAAGTCAGTAATCGTTCTCTGCAACGTTATCGCTCTATTGGGAAGCTCCCATATTACACGATTAGCGGGAAATTGTATTATAAATTATCAGATGTACATCAGTTTATCAGAGAGAGCTTTAATAAATAGAACAGAACGCCAATGAAAGCCAAACATTTCCATTGACTGCCACTTTAGGCTAAGCAGGAAGCACTTCCTTTACTTTCGGCATAAAAACTTTAAAATTTTCAGATTATGAGCGAAGAAACAAAGAAACAGGAAACTTCCGAGCAATCTGTTCAGAACGTACCAGAACAACTGTCGGACATACTGTTAATATTGGATAAGGAAAAAATGAAAATCCAAGCCGTAAAGAGCATTGACGAAAACGGCAAAATGGAAACCGTTGACCCTACCAAAAAGAACCAATCTGATTTTATGCGTGTGGACAAACACGGCGATTTCGTTTCCAATTTCCTATCCAATTTTTGGAGACAGCTAAAAGATCCTACCAATTTCACATTCTTTAAAGTGCCGGCAGGAGAAGCTGTAGAAAAGGCAAAAAAATTTCAAAAGCAGGTAGATAACCCTACACCGGAGGGTAAAAAAGAAATGGAAAAACACGAGGTGAAAAATGAACCCGAAAAAGAACAAAAACAAGAAAATAAAAATGATATGGCAACAACACACACAACACCAGAAACAAACGAATACCGTTTCAAGCCGGAACAGATTGATTGGGAAACAATGAACAATCTCGGATTAAGCAAGGAATACCTTGAAAAAAAGAACCTCCTTGAACCATTATTGAAAGGTTACAAGACTAATGAGCTTGTACCTATTAGTATTAATCTTGGCGGTGCAGTAGTACGCACAGATGCCCGTTTATCGTTACAGCCTACACCAGATGGAAGTATCGTGGCGGCAGTACATGGTATCAGACGTGAACCCAACCTAAACTTTGAGTTCTTTGGACACAAGTTTAACGAAGAAGACAAAAAGAACTTGCTCGATACGGGTAATATGGGGCGTGTGGTAGATTTGAAAAATCCCAAAACAGAAGAAATGATGCCGTCCATTATCAGTGTGGACAGGCTTACCAATGAGCTGATTGCTTTAAAAACAGAATTTATCAAAATCCCTGATGAATTAAAGGGGATAAAACTGAACGATGTGCAAAAGCAAACCTTAATGGAGGGGAAACCTCTGTTTATCGAGGGAATGATTTCTACAAAGGGAACCACCTTTGATGCAAATGTTCAGTATAATGCTGACAAAAGATTTGTTGAGTTTTTGTTTGACAGAAACAACAATAACCAGCAATCCCAAAATAAGCAACAAAGTAATAAGCAAACCAGTCAACAAAAGCAATCGCACGAAGCTCCGAGAACTTTCAGAGGTAAGGAACTGACTGATGAGCAGTACAACAAATTCAAAGACGGACAAACCGTATATATTGAGTTGAAAGACAAAAAGGACCAGCCCTACCAGGGTTACATCACTTTCAATAAACAAGATGGAAAAACCAATTTTGAGTTCCCAAATCAATATAAGGAACGTGTAAAACCTACCGAAGCTCACAAAACACAAACTGCGGTTAATTCTGAAGGAAAAACCAACGAAGCAACCAAAAATGTGAAAGAACCTTTGCAAAAAGAACAGCAAAAACCGAAGAATGAAAAGCAACAGGAGCAACAGGAAAAACCGAAAGCTCCAGCAAAATCAAAAGGTAAAAAAGTGAGTTAATTATGAAAACAGTTATCGCAGAAAAACCAAGCGTAGCAAGAGAAATAGCCAGCCTGTTGGGAGCATCTGATAAAAAAGACGGCTACTTAACGGGTAATGGCTATTTTATTACGTGGGCATTCGGTCATTTAATTGGCTTAGGAATGCCCGAAGATTACGGGATTTCGGGGTTTGATAAGACTTCATTGCCTATCCTCCCGAACCCGTTCATATTGACCGTTAGAAAGGTCAAAAAAGACAAGGGCTACCAAGCCGATACGGGAGCATTAAAGCAACTGAAAATCATCAAAGAATTGTTCAACAAAAGCGACAGCATTATCGTTGCTACCGATGCAGGACGTGAGGGCGAGTTGATTTTTAGGTATATTTACGAGCATCTAAAATGCTGTAAACCCTTTGAGCGACTTTGGATTAGTTCACTTACCGAAAAGGCAATCAAGCAAGGCTTTGATAGCTTGAAAGACGGCAAAGAATTTGACGGATTGTATCAGGCTGCGCAAGGCAGAAGCCGGGCCGATTGGTTGGTGGGCATCAATGCTACACAAGCATTGAGTATTTCGGCAGGCAATGGTATTTATTCGTTAGGTAGGGTGCAAACGCCTACATTGGCTCTTATTTGTAAACGCTATTTGGAAAACAAAAATTTCTCTATTAAGAAGTATAGGCAAATTCAGCTATCACACAACAAAGAAAATGTTGATTTCAAAAGCCTTTCCAAAACCAAATGGGAAAACCAAAAACTTGCCGATGATACATTGAAAGCCATTCAGCGAAGCGATACGGCAACAATTACATCGGTAGAAACCAAAAGCGTTACAGAGCAACCGCCTTTGTTGTTTGACCTTACAGGACTGCAAAAGGAAGCTAATAAAAAGCTCAACCTTTCTGCCGAAGAAACCCTGAATATTGCCCAAAGCCTTTACGAAAAGAAGTTTATCACTTACCCACGCACCGGAAGTAAATATATCCCTGAAGATATGTGGGCTGAAATTCCCAACCTTGTAAGAGCATTGCAGAATAATGAGCAATTTAAACAAGCGGTATCAAAAGTAAAATGGGGTCGGTTTAATAAGCGTATCGTAAACGATTTACGTGTGACAGACCACCACGGTTTACTTATTACCGACAAAATTCCGTCTGCTCTCAAAACGGACGAAACGAAAGTTTATAATATGATTGCCTTTCGACTGCTCGAAGCCATATCACAACCTTGTATCAAAGAAGTAACAGATATAGCGTTGCAAGTATCGCATTACGATTTTACGTTGAAAGGCTGTAAAGTTTTGGAAGCAGGTTGGCGTTTGATAAAGGGAACTTTCTCGGACGAAGACACTGAACCAATTCAGGACTTACCCGATTTAAAAAAAGGTGACGAACTGAACATTAAGGAAGCCATTTGTTTAGAAAAGAAAACCAAACCGCCTGTGCTTTATACAGAAGCCGGGCTATTGTCGGCAATGGAAAATGCAGGAAAGGAAATTGAAAACGAGGACGAACGGAAAGCCCTGCAAAATATCGGTATTGGCACGCCTGCTACAAGGGCAGCGATAATCGAAACGCTGTTTACCCGCAACTATATCCAACGAGAAAAGAAATCCCTGATACCCACTGAAAAAGGATTGCAGGTATATGAACTAGTAAAAGACCGCAAAATTGCAGATGTGGCAATGACCGCTGAATGGGAACTTGCCTTGCAGAAAATAGAAAACAATGAAGCTGATGTCGGAGCATTTCAAACAGAAATGGAAAAATATGCAATATCTATTACCGATGAACTATTGCAAACTTCCATTGCTCAAAACAACCTGCCTAAACTGAATTGCCCGAAATGTAAAAGCCAGCAACTCATCATCCGGGATAAAATTGTAAAGTGCCCTGATGAAGTTTGTAATTGGATACAGTTCCGTAATGTGTGTGGCGTACAAATTAGGATAGCCGATATTGAAAGTCTTATCAATAAAGGTAAAACTTCACTTATTAAAGGAATGAAAAGCAAGGCAGGAAAGAAGTTCGATGCCTTTATCATATTGGATGAAGAATACAAAACCTCTTTTGAATTTGAAAAAAACAAAAGTTACAAAAAGTAATGGAAAACAAACCTACCATTAGCACAATGGAAATCAAGAGCCTGATTTATTCCTTACGTGGAAAGCAAGTAATGCTAGATAGCGACCTCGCTTCCTTACACCAAGTGGAAACAAAGAACCTCAACAAAGCGGTAAAAAGAAATATGAAAGGTTTCCTATTTCATTTTGCTTTCAATTGACAGATGAAGAATTTGAAAACTTGAGGTTCCAAATTGGAACCTCAAGTTTAAACTATGGTGGAAGACGTTATCTACCTTATGCTTTTACCGAACAAGGTATTGCAATGGCATCTGCTATACTTCGTTCACATATTGCTATTAAAGTGAGCGTTGAAATTATGGAAGCTTTCGTAGAAATGAGAAGAATGCTAATCAGTAACGCCTCTTTATTTCATCGTTTGGATAAGATTGAATTGAAGCAATTACAAGCCGATCAAAAATTTGAGAAAATCTTTAAGGCTTTGGAAAACGACAAGCTCCACAGCGAAAAAGGTATCTTTTACAACGGACAGGTTTTTGATGCCGATGCTTTTGTTTCTGATATTATCCGTAGTGCTGGAAATTCCATTATCCTGCTTGATAATTATGTGGATGATACGGTGCTGACCTTATTGAGTAAGCGCAATACAAATGTAGCCTCCACCATACATACCAAATCTATCAGCAATCAATTACGGCTGGATTTACAACGGTACAACATCCAATATCCTCCCATTATTGAGATTGAGATTTTCTCCGATGCTCACGACCGATTTTTGATTATTGACGATACGGAACTTTACCATATCGGGGCATCACTCAAAGACCTGGGCAAAAAATGGTTTGCCTTTTCACGAATGGATATTGAAGTTTGCAGGATGCTTCAAATATTGAATAAACAATAAAAACCTCTCGTTTCTATAAAGAGTTTGTTTATACCATTCTCAAATTTCAATTGAATGATTTTCTAAATTCTAAAGGAGATTGGTTAGTCTTACTTTTGAATATTCTATTAAAAGATTGAGAATGCTCAAAACCTAATCCATATGCAATTTCACTAACCGTCAAATCTGTTGTTGAAAGTTTTTCTTTAGCTTTTAAAATCAGTTTATCGTGAATGTGTTGCTGCGTGGTCTGTCCTGTCAATATTTTAAGTAAGCCACTTAAATAGTTTGGCGACACGTTTAATTTATCCGATACATATTGAACTGTAGGAAGTCCTCTTGAAGCCAGATCGTTGTCGTTAAAGTAATCGTTTAATAATTTATCCAGTCTGTCCAGGATTTGATGATTAGTGATTTTTCTTGTCAGAAACTGCCGCTCATAAAACCGTTCGGCATAATTGAGCAACGTTTCTATTTGTGAAATAATAATATGCTGGCTGAACTTATCCATATTCGTGTGATACTCCTGCTGAATACCCAGAATAATATTCTTCAATAGTAATTCTTCCTTTTCCGATAGGAATAATGCCTCGTGTACATCATAACCAAAGAACTCGTATTTTAAGATCTTATCAGCGAGGCTCGTATGCCATAAAAAGTCAGGGTGAACAAGCAATATCCACCCTGAAAAATCGGGCGTTGCCTCTTTATCTATTTCAAAACTAAATAACTGCTTCGGTGCAGAAAAATACATAATCCCCTCATCAAAGTCATATTCCTGTTGCCCATATATTGCCTTAGAATACGAAGACCGTTTGAGCGATATGGAATAAAAATCGAGCATCCATCTATAATCACATACGTTGCCTATATGTCGAATGTCGGCACAATTAATCACACTGATAAGAGGGTGCTGTGGCTTGGGCAACTCCCTGACCTTATGGTATTCGCTAATGGTTTTTATTCGATATGTAGGCTTATTTTGCACAGTATAAAGATATTTATTTTTTATTGAAGACGGTTGCAAATTCGCCTGCAAAATCGGTCAATTTTACTTTACCCAATGATTGCGGTTTGTACAAATTGTAATCTTCGTAGGCATCCGTTCTTCGGCTGGCGTTCATTTCTGTATAACCTTTGGCAACCTGTGGATTGAAACCAATAGCCAACAGAGCATTTAAAAATTGTTCATCAGAAACCATCTGCCATTTCAGATCGGGTTTTCCAATTGCCTCGCCCAGCACTTGAGCCACTTTGTTTGGAGAAACTTCATCGCTGGCAATATAACGAATTGTCCTGCCGTTAAATGGTTTTTCCATCTCTTCTACAATGGCACTGGCAATATCTAAAGGCGAAACCCAAGGTTCTTTTTTATCGCCACCATAATTTTGGATAATTGCCCCCTGTGATTTGATAGCAGGTATAAATGCAAACATGTTATAGTAAAAGCCAACAGGTCGCATTTCTTTCAGGGAAACCGATTCCGGTAATTCTTTTAAAATCTGCTCTACCTCATAATGAATTCGGAGCATTCCGTTTCCGTGATCTGTATGTGCACCGATACTGCTCAAATGCACCACTTTGGTTACACCTGCCAATAGAATAGCCTGTACGTAAATATTAGCTATCCTTATCCTGTGTGCGTAAACATCGATAGTTTTATTGAAATAATTTGCGGGCGGTTCCATCAGATAAACGATGTTTGCACCTGTAAAAGTTTTCACAAGAAAACCTACGTCTTCAAGCGAGCCAACAGCAGGAACTGCCCCAATAGCTTCGATCTCATTTTGTCTGCCGACATTACTGCTGATAACCGTTACGGAATGTCCTTTTGCTACCAACCCTTCTGCAAGTGGTTTTCCGATATGCCCTAAAGAACCTGTCAATACAATTTTCATATTTTAAAATTTAATTATTGACAAAGTTCAGTGGTTTAAAAATCCGGGATGTAACCAAATCTATCTTTGTTGTAACCGAAAAAATAAGTATAAAAATTTCTCTATATCAACGACCGTTTTTAAATTATTGACAAGACAGAGCTTTACCACATCGGGTCATCACTCAAAGACCTCGGCAAAAAATGGTTTGCCTCTTCCCGAATGGATATTGAAGTCGGCAGGATGCTTCAAATATTGGGTAGTCAGTAAGTGTGTTAGCAATTTAAGTGGATTTAATATTTTTATCCTTTACAAATTGTTTATTTATGATTTCCATTGAGTTCAGTTAAGCGTTTTCCTTGGTGATTTGAAAATCTGCGGTTCTTTGGTTCGCCAATCATTTGTTTACCGTAAATACTAGTGTGGCCTGACAAGAGATACGAAATTACACAAGCGATAGCTACATATACACCACATTCAACACCAAATAGTTCAATTGCCATAATAATACAAGCTAATGGTGTATTGGTTGCTCCTGCAAATACAGCAACAAATCCCATTCCTGCCAAAAGTCCTGTTGGTAACGGAATGAATAAACTTATAGTATTTCCCAAAGTTGCTCCGATAAAGAATAACGGCGTTATTTCGCCGCCTTTGAAACCTGCCGAAAGTGTGATAATAGTAAAAGCCATTTTCAACGCAAAATCATATGCAGGTAATTGTTGGTCAAACGAGTGAACAATAGTTGGAATACCTAACCCAATGTATTTTGTTGTGCCGATTGCCCAAACCGCAAAAGCCACAATCACTCCGCCAACTAAGGGACGAAAAGGAGCAAATTCAATTTTTGATTTAAAAATCGCACTTGTTTTATGAATGACCTTGCTAAATGTTGCGGAACATAACCCAAAAATAATCCCTGCAATAATTGCATATATAATATTTAGAAATGAAATGTTGGGTACAAAATTGATGTGATAATGTGTGTGATGTGTCTGCCAAAGTTTGGTAACTAAATCGGCAATAATTCCTGCGGCAAATGCAGGAAAAATAGCATCATATTTCAGTCGTCCGATTAGAAAAACTTCCAAACCAAAGACTGCACCTGCTAATGGTGTTCCGAATACGGAGCCGAAACCTGCGGAAATAGCCGAAATAATTAAAATTTTTCGTTCGCTCTCTGTCAATCGAAAAGGTTTGACAAATTGGTCGGCAATAGCACCCGCCATTTGTAAAGCCGTCCCCTCACGTCCTGCCGAGCCGCCAAAAAAATGCGTAGCAATAGTTCCGATATACACATACGGAGCCATTCGGAACGAGATAATTTCTTTTGGATTGTGAATGGTGTCAATAAGCAAATTATTTCCTGCTTCAATGTCTTTGCCCAAATAGTAATAGAGCAAACCGATGAAAAAACCACCAATTGGCAATAATGCAATTAACCATAAATGATTTTCACGATAATTTGTAACCCAGTCCAATGATTGCAGAAAACCTGCTGAAGCACTACCAACACAAAGTCCGATAAGCAAACATAAAAATGTCCATTTAAGGATGTAGGAAATTGAAGGATACTTTCTGAAAAATACTTTCGTAGATAAATTGATTTTTTGACCGAATGACTTTTTGTTATTTATTGACATAACCAACCCGATTAAAATGTTAAACATTTAATTTAATCAGGCGTCATCAGCTTTTAAAAGCGGTTGGGTAAGGAAGAACACCATTTCCTTTTGGAACGACAAATGTATTAAAAAAATATTATAATATATCTGCCGTAAAGAAATATCCTTTTTGTCTTTTCATTCTATTACGCCAAATACCGCCTCTCAACGCCAAACCTTGCAACATTCACAAAGGCATTTGCTTCCGCTTATAATTTTAGGCTTCAAGCAAAATTCTAAACAAAATTATAGTATGAGTACACAGCAAAAAGACCTATCGTATTTCAGGTTACGACTGCAAGAATTATTAAACAGCAGCTTCCCTGAAAAGGCACACGACCAAAAGTTTATCGACCAACGTTCATCGTGGGCTGCCAATGCTTATGAGGTGGCTTTCCGTTCGGGAAACGTAGTTGAGCAATGCAACGAGATTGCCAATTATATCCTGTTTGAAAATCTGCATTTCTCCAAATTCGATACGGTTTTCCAAGTCGTATGCAATGAGTTTGATACCCTAATGGCAGACGAAGAACTACGACCGTTCGCTCTTAAAATGTTCACCGTCTGTGAGCCTGTTTTCTCCAACTATAAATTAACTGATGATTTCGCTTACACCTATGAGTTTGATGCTCTTTATACCGAAGTAACTGGAACCATTGCAATATGGATAGAGAAAAATGGGCTTCAGTAAAAAGCAACATCTCCAACAAAACATTGATGCCTTACGAATTGCTTTTAAACTGGAAAAGGAGAACCGTCAAGCCACCGTAGGCGAAAGACTGCTAATGATGCAATACAGCGGATTTGGCGGTCTTAAATTCGTGCTGAACCCCATAGCGGATGATATAGACATCAACCATTGGAGAAAAACCGAACATAACCTTTTCCCGATTGTGCAGGAACTCCACCAACTGCTAAAAGAAAATCCCCAAGACGAAAAGCAATACCGCAGGTACGTGGACAGTATGAAAAGCTCGGTACTAACCGCTTTTTATACACCACCGCAGGTGATAGATGCCATTTCGCAATCAATGCGTGATAAGGGTTTGCACATTGACAAGTTCCTTGAACCATCGGCAGGTATCGGATCATTTGTCGAATCCTTTGCAGGGAACGAAACCAAAGTTACAGCCTATGAAAAAGATGTGCTCACAGGAAAAATATTAAAACAGCTTTATCCCGAAAGCACTGTCCGTATAAGCGGTTTTGAAGAAATACCCGAAAAAGAACAAAACAGTTACGATGTTGTTGCCAGCAATATCCCTTTTGGCGATACTTCTGTTTTTGACCTTTCGTATTCTCGTAGTAAAGAGAGTGCAAAAGTTCAGGCTGCCCGAAGCATTCACAATTATTTCTTTCTGAAAGGTAACGATATGCTCCGTGAGGGCGGTTTACAGGCTTTTATTACCTCACAAGGGATTTTAAACAGTCCGAATAACGAGCCTATACGCAGAGCGTTGATGGAAAACAACGATTTGGTATCCGTAATTCGCTTACCCAATAATCTATTTACTGATTATGCAGGTACTGAGGTCGGCAGTGATCTTATCATTCTCCAAAAGAATACAGCAAAACAAAATCTGACCGAAAGAGAAGATTTATTTTGCCAAAGTACGAAAACAGGCTACGGTACGCCAAGCAATGCTTTGTTAGATAAAAGTGGACAAATTGTACATACACATTGGAAAGTAGCTACCGACCCTTACGGGCAACCTGCTTTAATCTATACACACAACAAGGGTGTTGAGGGCATTGCAAATAGCCTTGAACAGATGCTTTCCGATGATTTTGGAAAGCATTTAAACTTGTCTTTGTACAAAGAAAAACGGAATGATGAACCTATTGTTCAAATTCCGACACAGCCCATTGTTACACCTCCAGTTATTGAACGTGAAATTCAAGAGCGTGAAATCATTCAGCCGGAACAACATCGTTTAACACAATCAGCCATCATACTGGAAAGTCCGCAGGAATTAAAACAGTTAAGCATTTTCGACCTGTTTGAAAATGATGATGAAAACATAGCGGTTTTAACTCCACCAAAGAAAGCAACGAAATCTAAAAAGCAAACTACCAAAAAACAACGGGCTAACATTGGTCGCCAAATCGACCTGTTCAGTTCAGCAATGCAGCAACCTTATACGCCTTCAGTTTCCAATGGCTCGGTCAATAGAACCGTTCCACCCAACGGAACAAAACAGGAAATTATTCGCGATTTATTTTCGCAGTCTAACGGAAATGACCAGGCTGATAAACCAGCTATTTCCGTACCTGTTCTTGCAGCCATTCCTAAGCCTGCTCCGTATAGTGGCGAATTGCAATCGTTCCATCGTAACGATTGCCTTGTGGTTGATAATGGTTGGGTAGGTCATTTACAGGAAGTAGATAAAGTGGATAAAACTGCAATGTTCTACCCATTGCAATTACCTTCTTTACAGAAAGCAAGAGCCGAAGCGTATATCGGAGTACGTGATATTTACCAACAGCTTTACAATAAAGAAGCGGAACTACAAACCGAACATAAGGCAGAAAGAGAAAATTTAAACCAACTGTACGATGCTTTTGTAAAAAGGTACGGTAGTCTGAACAGTGCCGATAATATCAAGCTGATTAAGACGGATAGTGCCGGAAAAGAAATCCCTTATTTGGAGCGTGTAAAAGGGAGTGTTATCCATAAAGCGGATATTTTCAGCCATCCTGTAAGTTTTTCCACGACAACATTAGCAACCGATAATCCCGAAGAAGCATTAGCATCCTCATTGAATAAATACGGAAGTGTTGATTTGGACTATATGTCCGAAATCAGCAGTATGTCTGCAGATGCCTTGAAAGATGCTCTGCACGGTCGTATTTTTTATAATCCCCTGCAAAGTGAATACGAAATTTCCGAACGCTGGATAGCCGGTAACGTGGTAGAAAAAGCACAGGAAATAATAGAATATGTAGAAAGCAATCCCGAAAATACCGAAGCAAAGCACAGCCTTATGGTATTGGAAGAAGCCCGACCAAGACGTATCGAATTTGAGGAACTGGACTTTAACCTTGGTGAACGCTGGATACCCACAGGTATTTATGCCAAATTTGCTTCGCACCTGTTCGATGCGGAAGTGAATATCCATTATTCCGACAGTTCCGATAATTTTTCCGTAATCTGTAATCGGGGCAATCAAAATATATGGGTAAAATATGCGGTAAAGGCTGAAAGCAGGACGTTTGATGGCGTTGCTCTGCTCAAACACGCTCTTGTCAATACGACGCCCGATATCACCAAAAAAGTCGAAATAGACGGCAAGGAAGTCAAAGTAAAGGATATGGAAGCCATACAGATGGCAAACACTAAAATTGACGAAATACGTACCGCTTTTACCGATTGGTTACACGCACAGAGCAATGAGTTTAAAAAAAGGCTAACCGACCAATACAATGATAAGTTTAATTGTTTTGTTCGCCCAAACTATGATGGAAGCCATCAGGAGTTTCCGGGATTAGACCGTAAAGCATTGGGCATTGAAGACCTGTACGGAAGTCAAAAAGATGCCGTATTGATGATTAAACTCAATAACGGTGCTATCTGCGATCACGAAGTAGGTGCAGGAAAAACATTGATAATGTGTACGGCAGCACAGGAAATGAAGCGTTTGGGACTTGCTCATAAACCAATGATAATCGGGCTGAAAAGTAATGTGCACGAAATCGCCGAAGCCTATCGCACTGCCTATCCACACGCTAAAATCCTCTTTCCGGGCAAAGAAGATTTTACACCGCAAAAACGCCTGCGAATTTTCGGAGATATTAAAAACAACGATTGGGACTGTGTGATTTTAACACACGACCAATTCGGTATGATACCGCAATCGCCAGAAATTCAAAAGGAAATCCTCGAAATAGAATTGGATAATGTGGAGCGAAACCTCGATGCGATGCAGTCGCAGGGAGCTGAAGTAACAAGAGGTATGCTTGCCGGGTCCATTAAACGGAAAGAAAACCTCGAAGTAAAGCTAAAGACTTTACAGCACGATATTGAAAATCGCAAAGATGATATTGTCGATTTTAAAATGATGGGCATAGACCATTTATTTATCGACGAGAGCCATCAGTTTAAAAACCTGATGTTTAACACCCGTCACAGCCGTGTAGCTGGATTGGGTAACGTGGACGGTAGCCAAAAAGCGTTAAACCTGCTGTTTGCAATCAGAACCATACAGGAGCGTACCGATGCAGATATGGGTGCAACCTTTCTTTCGGGTACAACTATCAGCAATTCATTGACGGAATTGTACCTGCTCTTTAAATACCTGCGACCACGGGCATTGGAAAAACAAGGTATTAACTGTTTTGATGCGTGGGCAGCAATCTATGCCCGAAAAACGACTGACTATGAGTTTTCGGTTGCCAACAATATTGTGGCGAAAGAACGTTTTCGATACTTTATCAAAGTACCCGAGCTTGCACAGTTTTACTCGGAAATTACGGATTACCGTACTGCAAAGGATATTGGTATCGACCGACCTGTAAAAAATGAAATCCTGTATAACATTCCACCAACTCCCGACCAGGATGTATTTATTAAAAAACTGATGGAATTTGCCAAAACAGGAAATGCAGTCTTGTTGGGAAGACCGCCCTTATCTCCAACAGAAGAAAAAGCAAAGATGCTGATTGCTACGGACTATGCCCGTAAGATGTCATTAGATATGCAAATGGTAAGCGGAGCTTACAAAGACCATCCCGATAGCAAGGCTTCACATTGTGCAGGTAATATTGCCAAATATTACAACAAATTCAACGCACAGAAAGGAACGCAGTTCGTGTTCTCGGATTTGGGAACGTATAAGCCTAATGAATGGAATGTGTATTCCGAAATTAGACGCAAACTCGTGGAAGACCACGGTATACCTGCAAACGAAGTACGCTTTATACAGGAAGCAAAAACGGACAACCAACGTAAGGAACTGATTAAAGGAATGAATGAGGGCAAAATCCGTGTGTTATTCGGCTCAACAAGTATGCTCGGTACAGGTGTCAATGCACAGAAAAGAGCTGTTGCCATTCATCATCTGGACACACCTTGGCGACCAAGTGACCTTGCCCAACGTGATGGTCGAGCAATCCGCAAAGGCAATGAGATTGCCAAGTTCTTTGCCGATAATAAAGTAGATGTAGTTATCTATGCCGTTGAAAAATCACTAGATAGTTATAAGTTTAATCTGTTGTTCAATAAACAGTTATTTATCGACCAATTAAAATCCAATAATCTCGGTAAACGTACTATTGATGAGGGCAGTATGGACGAAAAATCGGGAATGAATTTCTCAGAATATGTAGCAATTCTTTCGGGAAATACTGACCTGTTGGATAAAGCCAAAGTAGAAAAACAGATTGCTGGATTGGAAAGCGAAAAACAGGCGTTTAACCGTTCCAAATCAAGTGCGAAATACAAGCTGGAAGATTTTACGGCAGAACTGGGTAAAGCTCAATCCCGCTTTGACAGGATGAGCCTTGATTGGACTAACCTTCAAGGACGTATTCAGAAAAAGCAGGACGGTACGATTATTAATGCTGTTCAGTTAGCCGACCTACCAGCTAATGCAAACCCAAAACAGATTGGAACTAAACTCAATGAGCTTGCGGACAAAGCTCGTACAGGTGGAGATTATGAAGAAATCGGAAATCTTTACGGTTTTCAGCTTTTGGTTAAAACCGAAGCCACACAAAAAGATAGTAGCAGTCTTGTAGAAAAACATAACCGTTTCTTTATTCAGGGCGAGGGAAATATCAAATATACCTTCAACAGTGGTGTAATGGCAAAAGAACCCGAAACCGCATCATTGAACTTTTTGAGGGCATTGGAAAAACTGCCAACTTACATAAAAAAAGAGCAAGAGAATATCATAGAGTTCCAAAAAGATATACCTATACTTCAGCAAGTAGTAAACGGAACCTGGGCAAAGGAAAAACGACTAAGCGAACTCAAAACCGAATTAGCAGGTATTGACCGGAAGATACAATTATCCCTTTCGCCAGATAAAAAAGCAGATGCTCTGGAGCAAGTGGAAAAGCAGAAAGAAACTCCAAAATTTCAGGAAGGCATTATACGGACAAAAGGTATTCATATACCTCGTAGTATATTTTAGTAACATAGTATACGGGCAAAATAAAAGGGAGATCTAACATCTTCCTTTTATTTTATCACTCTTGCACCAAATACTGCAAATCTGGATCGTTTTTAATTCGCTCCAATTCACTTTCAATTATATGAACTACGTCTGATTTTATCTGCCGATAGTTTTTTTCAATCTCTTGTTTCATATTATCTGTACCGTTCTTATCTGTGAAAGATAAAATCTGCGGTATTTTTTGATAGGCTTTAGTTTCGGAAGCTACTTTGTCATTATCTACTACGATTTCACAGTGAAATATTTTCTGTTCAATACGTTCATCAAAATTGTCTGAAATTGCTCCTACAAACATCCCTTGTGTTAGCGTCGATATTTTAGATGCCGGTATTAAACTATCTAACTGAGTTGAAATAGAAGTAGATTTATCATTTCGGTTGATGGTCATACTCTGGCGTTTCTGCAACACTTTACCGAAGCGTTCGGAAAGGCTCTTTGCCGTTTCGCCTACAACCTGCCCACTGAAAACATTACCGACGGTATTCTGAATAACCTTGCTTTCCTTATCGCCGTAATCTCTTGTTAATTGCGAAAAGTCCTGAAAACCCAGGCATACCGCCACCTTATTACTTCTCGCCGTTGCGATGAGATTGTCCAGTCCTCTAAAATATATCGTCGGCAGCTCGTCGATGATGACGGAGCTTTTTAACTGTCCTTTTTTGTTGATTAATTTTACGATCCGGGAGTTGTACAAACCCAAAGCTGCCGAATAAATATTTTGGCGGTCGGGGTTATTACCTACGCACAAAATCTTTGGTTCTTTCGGGTTATTGATGTCGAGCGTAAAATCGTCGCCCGTCATAACCCAGTACAGTTGCGGGCTAATCATTCTTGATAAAGGAATTTTTGCCGATGCTATCTGACCTTGTAATTGGTCTTGTGCGCCACTTTGCCAAGCGTCCATAAACGATGACAAATAATTTTCTAAATCGGGATAGGAAGTTAAAATCGTGAACACGTCCGAATACTTTTTATTCAGCAATTCGATGGCGTGCGGGAAAGTGCAATACTTCCCGTTTTCGTAGATTTTGAGATACCAAATAATGGCTGCAAGCAATATAATTGGGCTTTCCACGAAGAAATCCCCTTGCTTCAAAATCCACGACTTGTTAAGATTTAGCATTATCGTATATGCCGCTTCGTAGGCATCCGATATGTCCGTCATAAATTCGGGATTGAGTGGATTACAACGGTGGCTCTTGCGTGGGTCGTCGAAGTTTATCACGTAGAATTTGGGTTGTACTTCGTACTTATCCCGATGCTTCAGTAAGTGATTGTAGGCAATAGTAGAAAGGTCGTCGAACTTGAAATCGTAGATGTACATACTAAACCCTTTCTCTATCTGCTGCTTGATGTAGTTGTTTACAATTGCATAGCTCTTGCCCGAACCTGGTGTGCCCAACACAATCGAGGCTCGAAAAGGGTTCACGATGTTAATCCAACCGTTGTTCCATTTGTTTTTGTAAAAGAACTTTGTGGGTAGATTGACGGAATATTCGTTTTCCATCAGCTTTGTTTCCTGTTGGAAGCTCTCGTTTTCATTATTGAAAACGTCGTCCATCAGGTTGTTCTTTAATAGTCTGCTCATCCATACACCCGCCATCAGCAAAGCGATATAGCCTAACGATATAGTCAGGATATACAGGAACGTGCCTACTGCCGGGGATAGCTTTAGCAATGGTGTGTTCAGGAAAAACAGCACGAAACCGATACCCAAAGTCACGTAAATTTTAGTCCAGGTTATCTTCTCATTCTTTACGCCCTTAGTGCCTAAACAGCTTAAAGCGAGCAATACCAAAGCAAAGGCTTTGGTATATAGGGTATGTGAGAACAAACCCGCCGTTCTGTCGAAATTGCCTAAAATCTTGTTGATTACTTCCAGTGTCCAGCCACGTTCTAAAAAGAACCCGTAGCAGAACCAATAAAGGTGCATCAGTACCAATAGAATACTGACTGCCCGCATAAAAGCCATTATCTTGGCTAAGCCTCTTAAATCGTCCTCTCCCTGCATTATTTTGAGTTTTAATGTTCGGGCGTGAATTTAAAGTCTGTGCGGAATAGTTATAAGATTGTGGTAGTCTAAGGCAGTACGTGGCGGTATTTGGCTTAATCAGTGTATTTATTTAGGAGCGGATTTCATTAATGATTTATAGGAAGTAAGGAATGCGGACAAACTCTTGTATCCTACTTTGAATGCTACTTCTGTAAGGGTATATTTTTTAGTATCAATTAGTTCAATACTCTTCAAAATACGGGTAAGCTGTATATATTTCTGTATGGTTATCCCCGTTTCATTTTTAAAGATACGTTGTAAATTGCGTACCGACATATTCGCAATTTCTACATAATCTTCGACTTTAAACTCATATCTGAAATTTTCATTGATATGACTGCAAATCGGAATTAGTCGCTCGTCTGAAGGTACAGGGATTTCCAAAGCATTATTTTTCTGATAAAAATCTGGAAGGTTTTGCAAAATGGCTAATAAAAAGACTTTCTGATTATCATCTTCAATAAGTTGTTTATTCCACTTAGTTGCATAATTGAGCATTTCGTGTAAGACAATAGGAACACGGAAAATCTTTACGGAATTGTAAAATTGATTTTGCGGAATATACTTAAAGAGCAATACTGTCAGATTAACGGTTTCTGCTGATGATGATATGCGGTGTTTTATATTTGACGGTATCCATATTGCGTGATTTTGAGGTACAAAATAAACCTTATTCTCTATGTAAAAATACTGAAAACCCTCTGTAACATAGGATAGCTGATAACGTGCGTGAGAATGCTCGTAATCATCGTGTTTCCAGTTTTGTTGCTGCCATATATAAGCATCGCTTATAACATCATCTGAATAATTGCCAGGAGTTGTTTCCTTAAGACCACATTTTAGCATTGCGTTTTAAATATACTTTTTGGCAAAGCTAATAAAAACGAAATATTTAATTTTGCAATATTATTAGAAAAATTTCCTGTGCAATGAATAAAACAATCTCATTTTTAGTTTTCACGCTCTCCTTTTTATTATCAATCAACACTACTGCTATGGCTCAAAATAAGAAAACAAACATACTGGTGCTTATCCATTCTGATAATGGCGGCACTTATGAACTGGCAAAGAACATTACCGAAGGAATTGAGAAAAATAGCGATGCTAATGCTACTATAAAGTTGGTGAAAGCATCAGATAATGTCAAGTTGAAAGACATTCCCGTAGCCAACGTTGATGAATTAAGTTCCTACGATGGCATAGCTTTTGGCTCGCCTGTGTACTTCGGGAATATCAGTACGGCAATGAGCGAATTTTTATCAAAAACGGTAGATGTCTGGACAAAACACGAATTAGAAGGTATGCCTGCAACTGTTTTTATGTCTGCAGGAAGCGGAGCCGGAAAAGAACTGGCATTGCAATCTTTCTGGAATAGTCTGGCAGTACACGGTATGATACTGGTATCAAATGGTATTCGTGGATATGAAAACATAGAAAAAAATATACCGCAAGGGAACTCGGTGTTAGGTACAACTAGTCTGGCTTCCTTAAAAGATGTGACAAGACCAAGCAAAAGCGAACGTTATCTTGCCAAATTCCAGGGAGAAAATTTTGCTAAAGTTTCCACGGCATTAAAAGGAACTTTCAAACAAAAGTCAATCGAAACTAAATCTGCATACACAGTGGATATCAACGAGGTATTGAAACAGAAAAATATTGTTTTACCTGAATTACCAAAACCTGTAGGAAACTACGAGCTTTTTTCGCGTTCCGGGAATTTAGTATTTATCAATCAGGTTTCACTTAAAGACGGAAAGATTTTATATCCTGGAAAAGTCGGTATTGATGTTACTGAACAACAAGTAGAAGAAGCGACCAAAGTTACTATGCTCAACATTATTGCAATTTTGAAAGAGGCAGTGGGAGGCGATTTGAACAAAGTAAAAAAATGTGTGCAATTGATTGGCGTTTTTAATACTCCTGAAACATATACGCAGCACGCTATGTTGATGAATGCAGCTTCTGACCTGACAGTGGAAATATTCGGAGAAAAGGGAAAGCATACACGAAATACATCGGGGGCATATTCCTTACCAGTTGGTTCTTCTGTATCTATTCAGGCAATTTTTGAAGTTGAGTAGATAGCTGTTATACGCAGATAGATAATTATTGATAATGAGAAAAATAATTCTGATTACCATTCTTTCATTCACTATGTTGCAATATACTGTCTTTCAGAAAGGTCAGCGTAATGTTAAAGAACGAATCCAATATATTTTTAGTGAACTATAAAAGGAAGAATTACATTTTTTTCTTCCTTTTCTTCTTCATCTTGTTAGCAAAATCCTGTTCCTCATAATCCTCGCCCTGGGCTTCGGGTAGCAAACCGCCCAATGCTTCAATCAAACCATCTTCGTGTTTTTCCGTAGTTAAGAAGTCGAACAAATGGTGTGGTTCTTCCGCAGGAAGATCCGCATCATTTGATGTGGATAGTTTGGGGATTGGTACAGCAGCTTCTTTTATATCCGGTTTGATATTATTATTCCAGTAATCATTAAAGACATTGGCAGAAAGCTCCTTGTCTAAACGTGAACCGTTCCAAACTGCTTTGGAATTATGGTCTATGAATGTGATACCATAAATACGACCTGTATCGTTCTGTCGTACCACCACGTTAATGCCCTGTTCAATTAGCTGCTTTTTAAAAGCCTGCTCGTCGCTCGTGGTTTTCAGGGCAACGGTAACGGCAGCTTTTAGGGTCTGCTTGCCTGGGTGGTCTTTCAAAGCCGTTTTGCATTTCGCAAAATGCAATTCCAAAGCCGGAAGCCCTGCGCTCTTTCCGAACAGGGAAGCCTTGAACGGATGCCCGGCTTTTTCGCCATTTTCATTTAAGGGGATGTACAGTAAACCCTGCCGCATCTTTTTGTGTAGTTCGCCCTCCACTTTTTCGGTGGTAATATTGAACAGGGATAGCAGGGCATTGTATTCGCCCAAAGTCTGGTACTGGTAATAGTTTGGCAGGTGACGAACAACCGAAGCGATTTGGCTCTTTACGTCGCCTGCCTTATAATCTATCGGGAGGAAAACATTGTCATTTTGGTTACGCTCTTTATCGGTTGCGGGTATCAATCCATGTTTCTGCTCCAGTTCACGGCACAGGTTCATAGACCGCATTTTCTCGAATTTGTCCGAAATCTTTTTGCCTTGTTCATCAACACAAACCGATACAATATGAATATGGCTTCGGTCAATATCAGTGTGCTTGAATACCACAAAAGGCTGTTCTTCATAACCCAGCTCCCGCATATACTGTTGTGCTATTTCCCGATATTTATCATCACTAACATTATCTTTCGGGTCGGGATTGAGTGAAATATGCAAAGTATGTTTCTCAGTTTTTTGATTTGCCAGAAGATAAGGAGCAAAAGATTGTGCCAATTGCGCAACGGAATATTGCCCGCTTGCCGTTTCAATAATCTTATTTGTAAACAAGATTTGTCCGTTTTCTTTCTCTACTTTTAGATTATTATATGCCAACGCACCGTACAAATTTGCACTTCTACCGATTTTTGCTATCATTTCTGTTATTTTTTGAGGTATTTCTTGTCAAATTCCTCGGTTATTTCCAGCACTTTTTTAAACAGCTCAACCATTTCTGTCGTCTGCTTTTCTAATTTATACAGGTATGCCGATGCTTTTTTCTCCGAAAAGCTCTTGTACAATAGCTTTACAATCTGGTTATAATTGACACCAATAGAACGAAACTGACTGTGAAACGAAGTCAACCGCATATAGAAATCAACCGTTCCTTTGTCAATCTGAACGGACTTCATTTTGTTTCCGAACAGTTGTGTAATGATAAATTTTGCTTTGTTGGGCATTCCTGATCCTTCAAAAAGCGATAAAAATTTGGCGTTTTCTTCGTCCGTAAGACGAAAAACGTGACGGTGGGTACTTGGGTCAAGCTTTGGCTTACGACCGCCCTTATTTCGTTTGTTATTATTGCTCTCGTTCATCACTAATCCATTTTTTAATCCGTACAAAACCTCGACTTCGGAGAGTGTTTTTCAGCTCCCAGCAGGGCAAGTTGTTTTGAGGCACGAACTCGGTTTCGAGTGCCTCAAAACACAACTTGCCGTGTTCTGTTGAACACAAAAATCCGCCCTGCGGGACGGATTGATTTTAACAGGGAAAAACGGCTCGATGCCGTGGCTGTTAAACTCCATTTTGTCCATTCGATTTTGCATAAATCCGTTAATAAAAATCATTATACAAAGTAAAGACCTGTTTTTGAAAGCATTGTACTGTGATACAGTGCCAAACAATGCCTTTGAACGCCAAACAATGCCACATTGAAAGAACTGCTTATTTATCTCTTTTTATTTGTACCAACAAAAGGATATAAGTGCATAAATAGTTATGCACGTAACAACCTAAGTATATAACTATCGAGGTAGATAGATAAAAAAACAAGTACATAGGAAAGTACATGTTCAGATACCTATCTGTGTAATTCTACATGTAGAGATGCAGGCACATCAGTAAATAGGTTTTTCGATACAAACTTACTTACCTGCACACCTACAGAGGTATGTGTTTAGGTGTATAGATACCTGCCTAAATATATCTGTATTGAGTAACATATCTATATGCAGAGATAAATAGGTAGCAGACTGCAAACATAGGCACCTACGCAAATAGGTAAATGAGTATATAAATAATTAAAAAAAAGTTAAAGAGATGAATGCAAAACACAAAACAGTTTTTATCGCCTTTTCTTCTCAAAAAGGTGGCGTAGGTAAGAGTACGTTTACAACACTTGCGGCAAGCATCCTGCATTATCGTTTGGGCTACAATGTAGCTGTATTTGATGCAGATTTTCCACAGCATAGCCTGTTGAAAATGAAAGAGCGTGATTTGAAAATGGTAATGGAAAACGAGGCTTTGAAAAAGCTGGCGTATAAACAGTTTACCACCATCAACAAAAAGGCGTACGAAATTATTCAGCACAGAGCGGATAGCGTACTGGAAGCAGCCAACGAATTTGTTGAGGCTTCTCCGGTTTCAATTGATGCTGTATTTTTTGACCTTCCGGGAACGGTAAACACGCCGGGTATTCTGAAAGCATTGGCGGGAATGCACCACATTTTTACGCCAATCACGGCAGATCGTGTAGTAATGGAAAGCACGCTCGTTTTCACACAGCTCTTGCAAGACGTGATTATGAAAAAAGGCGAAACGTCCATAAAAACGATCAACCTGTTCTGGAACCAGGTTGATGGCAGGGAGAGCACACCTTTATACGATGTGTATAACAACCTTATCAATGATTTGGGATTTAGCCTGATGCAAAGCCAAGTAAAAAACAGCACACGCTTTCGCAAAGAAAGCGAAGTGAACAGCAAAGCTATTTTTCGCTCAACGCTGATGCCTCCGGACGAAAGGTTGATGAACGCCTGCCAACTAGACCTTTTTATGAACGAATTTTTAAAAATCATTCAATTATAATCCCTATGGAAAAAGATAATAAGAAAAAAATTACTCCTGATATTGACGAGGAGCTAATGATGAACCTGATGGTTGACGGTGTAAAGAAAGAAGGGTTACAGCTTCCACCGGAACCTGAACCAAAAGCAACCGAAACTGTGGTCGTTAAGCCAAAGGAACTATCACAGGATAAACAGGCTGTCAAGGATAAGAGCCGTAGTAAGAGAACTTCTGAAATAGATTACGAAAATACATTTTTTAAGAAATCAGACACCAATGCCCGTGACGGAAAAACAGTTTATATCAGACCAGAATTTCATGAAAAATTGACACGCATCATACAGGTGATTGGCGAAGATAAGATTACTATTTATGCTTATTTGGACAACTTACTGGATTATCATTTTCAGGAATTTAGCGAACAGATTACCAAAAGTTATAACGACAAGTATAAACCTATTTAATAATTATGGAAACATTAATTGTAATATGCCTGCTGATAGTCATTGGGCTATTGTTGCATGATAAGATTGTTATCAAAAAGAGGTCGGAGCAAAAGCCGAAACAGGAAAAAGTCAATCCTAATCTTCCAGATATAATGGGGCAACCGAAACCTATAAGATGCCAATTAGTGCCAAACACCGCCACTGAACGCCAAATGGAGGATCTACAGTTTAATCCTGCTAATTTAGACATAGAATACGACGAGAATGAAAACTTAGGTATTCAAATTCCGCAGGAAGAACTGGATGAGGTTTTTAGTAATACGCCTGATTTTGAGGAAGAGGAAGAAGAATGGAACAGGTATGGAATATCCGGTGGCAATAATGGTTTAGCCCAAGGGGTTACTTTTGAAGAACTAAGCTCCGTGGGGGTATTGCTCCAAAAAGAAAAATTGGAAACAGCCCAAAAGGAAACAGCGATAGCTATAGTTCATAAAATACAGGGAACCGAATTATTCAGCCTACTGGAAAATTCCATGGACGGTGCATCCAGAAAAATTGCGGAGCTTTTGGATAATACAATCATTTCTGAAACGGATGCCGGTTCTTCCACTTTGCGGAAAAGTGATTTGAATGATTTTGACATTGGGGAGTTTGTTTAACTCCCCAATGTTTTATGAATGAACCTTAATCAATATCAATCACATTAGCATCTCCAAACCATTCTTTAGCTTTTGCAATAACTTGTGCATCTGGATTGTGAAAGAAAACCGCTAAATTTTCTTTAGCCCTTGTACAACAAACATAGAATATTTTTTGAGTTCTATCCAATACAGTTGCTGACCCTGTTTCTAAGAAAAGATTACCAAAATTATAATTATTCCAACCGCCATTATCAAGTATAACTAAAACATTGTCAAATTCTGCACCTTTGGTTTTATGCTGTGTTGAAAACGGTGTTTGTCCTTCAAGGTATTCATATAGTTTTTGAAATTCACTGAACTTAACATCCTTCACTCGATTATACAAATACTCTTTGTTCTCTTTAAAAGCAATCAGCTTATCATCAATCAAACAAATTCTCTTTTCGTTAGCGTCATTAATAACTTGTTCAATCGTATTATCTCCAACATTCACAAGGCTTTCAATATTTTCTTTTAAGGCTTTTTTGCTTGCAATATTTGTTATTTTAAAATGATAATCTGTGGCTCTTAAAAATTCATTGTACTTTTTATTTTGATACAAAGAAATATTATTCTGAATTTTAAATAAGTGTTTTATAAGATTATCTCTTTTTGAACCTTTCTTGTTTTCATCATCTTCATCTTGCTTTTTATCATCAAGTAATTGGTCTTTGTCAACATACATTTTGGAAAATTCAAGAAACTTTAATGATTTGGCATAATTATACAATTCGGCATTACCATCAATAAAAATCTGCATTGTATTTGTTGGACGAACAGCGTTTAAATCTCTGCCACTTTTTCCTTGCTGTAATACTTCAATTACTTCTCCAAATGTATTTTCTGAAAAATCATTAGCTACGTTATTATCTTTAATGTATTTCTTAATTCTATCTCTATAGCTTAACACGTGGTCTCTATCATAAATATCCATCAAGGTTCTAAAACCAGCCTTACCTGCTATTAAATTGTGAGTAAGGTTCAGTTCTTTTGTTTCCTTTGAATTATTGAAGTCCCAAGCATAATTTGCTGCTAAAAACTCTTCAACCTTATTGATGTTCCCATCAGTGGAATGCAGAAACAAAACAGTGCCTTGCTTTATTACACCACCAGCCATATTAGGAGCTTTCGGGTCGGCAGATGGCTCTTGAGTTATACCATCGGTACGAAGTTTGTTCGCCAAATCAATAATAAGTTTGGGATTTCTTCTATTTTGCTTCTTTGGAATTTCGTTTACTTTTTCAGCATCTTCTCCTTTATAATCGTCTAAGTTACCAATGCCATCTTCATAAATTGATTGCATAGCATCTCCAAAAAAACCTACGATATTCTTTCTTTCACTTTTCTTGAAATGTGTAAGAAATGTTTCTACAACAGCTTTATTTGTATCCTGATATTCATCAATGAAAATGAATTTGTATTTATCTTTTACTATACTGCTAAGTTTGGGGTATTTTTCAAAGAGATAGTTGGCTACTGTAAGTAATTCATCGTGGGATATAATTCCTTCACGTATTCTAACAAACTCTTTGTACTGTACACCATCAGGCAAAACTGCATAATAATCATCTGGAACAGGATTGACTTCTTCAATAGAAATTTTGGTTACTTCGTCATTGTTCGCTAAGGAAATAAGAGCTTCTTTAAGTTCTTTTTGAAAATGTTTAATACTATCCCATAAGAAATCGTGTATAGTGGATACATTAAGATTTTTATGGTTTACCCTTTCTTCAATTTCTTTAACTGCTGCATTAGTGTATGTCATACAAGCAACCTTAGCTGTTGGATTTTCGGCTATTGCTTGACGAATAACACTTACTAATGAATATGTTTTACCACTTCCTGCACCGCCGCTTAATAGGAAATTCCTGCCGTTATCAATTGACTGAAAAATTTCCTGTACTTCCGGTTCTAAATTTAATCTTCCTTCAGCCATAACAAACCATTTTTAATGTAAGCCGGAATATTCCAATTACTAAAGTTTTCATCACTATGATACAATATATCTAAAGCGAAATGGGTTTTCTTCTTAACACACTTATCTGCTAAATCATAAGGGCTTTTCTCATCGTCATCAAAATCAGAAGCGTTTTTTATTCCTTGGAAAGTATCTTTATTTTCTTTTACAAATGCTCTATTCAGATGTATAAAAGCATCTTCAAAACTCCTTGCGTGATAGGTGTTTTCTTCCTGCTGATAGCATATACAAATTGTAGAACTCCCGACAATAATTGTTCTACCTCCAACAGGCAGAGCTTTTAAATCTTCCCAAGTTACAGCATTTAAGAAATGACCAATTGCAGAATTACTTGTTTTGGTGCCTTCTTTAACAGGACAAGCTCCCCAAACATCATCGCCTTTGGTATTTTTACCTGTCACTTTAATAGCATCAATATCTGTTAATATCAATGATTTGATACCTAAGAAATCGATAAACTTCTCAAATATGTGTGAATATGCACCAACTTCTATAATTGAAATATTTTGAGACAGAAGTGGTAAGAATGTATCTGCATTACCTTCTGCTTCTAAACGAACAACTTCTTCTAAGTCTACTTTTCGCATAAAAGTCGGTATCAAAATTCTTTCTGTATCTCCTTCGATTAGGACTGCCTTATCAGCAAAAAAGATTTCAGCTCTGCTAATTGTAAGATATTGTTTTAAGAATTGATAGTGTTTCGGGTCTTTATCATATAGAGCCACTAAATCCTTTAAATTTTTAGCATTCACATCATTTTTTGCTATTGCTTTCAAATATTTTATATCATTGAAATCACTATCTGCAACAATGTGTGATGAATGTGTTGTAATAATGTACTGCAATGGTCTATTTATCCCATCATCTCTTTTAACACCCTCCTTAAGTAGCTTTTTTATATTTTTTATAAAGACGTATTGCATTTGGGGATGGGTATGAGCTTCAGGTTCTTCTATGATAAGTAGATTTATGTCTGCTGGCTTTTTGTCTTTATCCTTTTTGAAATCCTGTACTAAAATTTCAATTTCAAAAATCATACTTATAAGGTTCATATATCCTAAACCATTATAGTGCTCGGGTAATTTATGGTCATCGTGAGTGTAAACCACTGTAGTATTTCCTTCAAGTAATTCTCTGTGTTGTAATGTTGAAATAATTTCAATGTCAGTATCATTTAACTTAACGCCACCAAAATCCTGTACTTTTTTTATCACATCTTTAAATAGGTCTTTGTAGATCTCGCTTAATGTACTATCGGTTTCTGAAAGCTGGTCTTTAAAGTCTTCTGTAGCCTGAGTTTTATCGCTACTATCTTCTTTCTTCTTATAGAGGCTTGAGGTTTGTTTTGATAGTGTGTTTTCCTTTTCCTTATTTGTCACATCTCTCCTTGCACTTATGTACTTGAAACTAATGATGTCTTTTAAATTAATATTTTCACTAACAAGGTCAATTGGTTTAGTGTCAGTAATCTTGTTTGTTGCTGTGTCGTATTCAAAAGAGAATTTATGAATTTTAAAATAAGCTTCTAAGTTTTGCTTTAAAAAATATTTTAGCTCCCTTGGTTTATATTCTTTCTTCTTAACATTTTTTGCATTTTCACTGGCTGCAAAGCCTGCATAATCAGCTTTTATTCTTAAAAAATCATCATAACTTACAGTGTATTCAAAACCTAAAACAATATTGTTATTGTCAGGGTCTAAATCCATTAATACTCTGCTGACATTAGATAAATCATCAGTATCACTATATTCAATATAAACTTTTAGCTTAATGCCTTTGGAAAGAAATTCATCTGGAACATCACCCGACTTAATTAAACCTTCAATTTCGTTTTTGAAATCAATATTAAAGTCATCGTAAGAAAATCTACTTTTCTCATTTATAAATTTATCCAGAACTGATAGAATGGAAGTCTTTCCTGTATTGTTTTTTCCGATAACGAGAGAAAGCTCATCTTCGAGGTCCATAGAGAAAGTCTTCAGCAATCGAAAGTTTTCAACTTCTATTTTTTTTATCTTCATAATAGCTGGTTATAGTATTTGATTATTTTTTATTCTCCTCTTTTTTTAATCTTTTTTGAGATATTTTTAAAACCTGTTTGCTTACAGGCTCATTTTTCAGCAACTCAATTATCTTATCCGACAGCCATAGTATCAATAACTCATTAATCGGAATTTTATAAAATTCTGCAAGCCTTTCAATATGTTTTCTTGGCAATGGTCTTTCTTCATTTTCAACCTTACTGATAAAAGCACTATCCAATTCTAATGCAGCTCCAACTTCTCGTAGAAATAAGCCTTTATCTTCTCTTAGTTCTTTTATATGTTTACCAAATGCCATTTTGCTTTTTTAAGACTTGTCTAAATAAGTCAAATTTAAGTATTTTTTTCTGATAAGTATATATTGTAAAGCCATTAACCGCCAAATAATTCCTCTGACTGCCAATTTGTTAGACTGCCTCGTTTTCCGAAACACCTTTGTCCCGAAAGCCCGCATGGTGCGGGTGAACTTAACAAATTAATGTGTTTCAATTATGGAAAAACAAAGAAAAAAAGTTTTGCTGGCAACTGTAGCGATGTTGTCAGGAATTGGTGCGTTTGCACAGGGAAATGGTTCGGCTGGTATTAATGAGGCAACCCAAATGGTAACGTCGTATTTCGATCCTGCAACTCAACTCATCTATGCCATCGGTGCAGTTGTAGGGCTCATCGGAGGTGTTAAGGTGTATAACAAATTTAGTAGTGGAGATCCTGACACAAGCAAGACGGCAGCTTCTTGGTTCGGTGCTTGTATCTTCCTGATTGTAGCAGCTACCATTCTGCGTTCATTCTTCCTTTAATCCTTTGCCTTATGAATTACAATATCAACAAGGGCATCGGAAGAACGGTGGAATTTAAGGGACTGAAAGCACAGTACCTGTTCATCTTCGCTGGAGGATTGCTCGGTACCTTAATCTTCGTGATGATAATGTATATGGCAGGTGTAAACTCTTACATCTGTCTACTGCTCGGAACCGGAGGTACTTCGCTTATCATCTGGCAGACCTTTTTACTGAACAGGAAATATGGTGAACACGGACTAATGAAGTTGGGAGCCATAAAAAGGCATCCCCGTTACATCATCTGCCGCAAGCCTGTACACAGGTATTTAATATTCACTCCTAAATCCAAAAACGTATGAGAAATGTAGCTAAGACAGCCACATTGGAAAACAAATTTCCTTTGCTGGCAGTAGAGAACAACTGCATTCTTTCTAAAGATGCAGATATTACCGCCTGTTTTGAAGTACGGTTGCCGGAACTATTTACCGTTGCATCGGCAGAATACGAGGCTATTCATTCCGCTTGGCACAAAGCAATCAAAACCTTACCAGACTTTACCGTCATTCACAAACAGGATTGGTACATCAAAGAGAATTACGCTCCCGATTTGGTACAGGAAGACCAGAGCTTTCTGTCAAAATCCTACCAACGTCATTTCAACGAACGACCATTCCTGAACCATTACTGCTATTTGTTTCTGACAAAGACCACTAAGAATAGAATGCGTATGCAAAGCAATTTCAGTTCGCTTTGTAAAGGCACACTCATTCCAAAGGAAATCAATAAAGAAACGATACACCGATTTATGGAAGCGGTGGCTCAGTTTGAGCGGATTGTGAACGATAGCGGATTTATAAGCCTGCGACGTTTGACCGAAGACGACATCATTGGTACGGACGAAACACAGGGATTGCTGGAGCAATACTTAACGCTGTCAAGAGAAAACGGAACGGCAATGCAGGACATCGCACTCAGTGCTGAAGAAGTCCGTATTGGAAACAAAAGGTTGTCCTTGCACACCTTGTCCGATACGGACGACCTGCCTGCAACCGTTTCGGCTGATACCCGGTTTGAAAAACTCTCTACCGACCGAAGCGACTGTCGATTATCGTTCGCTGCACCTGTAGGATTGCTCCTTAGCTGTAACCATATCTATAACCAATACCTGTTTTTGGATAACAGCGAGGATAACCTGCAAAAGTTTGAGAAATCTGCCCGTAACATGCACTCGTTGGCTCGGTACAGCCGTGCCAACCAAATCAACAAAGAGTGGATTGAGAAATACTTGAACGAAGCACATTCATTCGGACTTTCTTCTGTTCGTTCACACTTTAATATTATGGCTTGGTCGGAAGATCCCACGGAACTCAAACAACTAAAGAATGATTGCGGTAGTGCATTAGCATTGATGGAATGCAAGCCACGTCACAATACAACGGATGTAGCCACCTTGTATTGGGCTGGAATGCCAGGCAATGCAGGTGATTTTCCGAGCGAGGAAAGTTTTTACACATTCATAGAACCTGCCTTATGTTTCTTTACCGAAGAAACCAACTACCACAATTCGCCTTCCCCATTTGGTATCAAGATGGCTGACAGGCTTACAGGAAAACCTATCCATTTAGATATTTCGGATTTGCCGATGAAACGAGGGATTATCACTAACCGGAACAAGTTCATACTTGGTCCGTCAGGTTCGGGAAAATCTTTTTTTACAAACCACATGGTTAGGCAATACTACGAGCAAGGTGCTCATGTATTGCTGGTAGATACAGGAAATTCTTATCAAGGATTGTGTGAATTGATTAAGGGAAAAACCAAGGGCGAAGACGGTGTTTACTTCACTTATACCGAAGATAACCCGATTGCCTTTAATCCATTTTACACCGATGATGGTGTGTTCGACATTGAAAAGCGTGAGAGTATCAAAACTTTGATACTCACGCTTTGGAAACGTGACGATGAACCGCCTACAAGGTCAGAGGAAGTTGCCTTGTCCAATGCCGTTTCAGGTTATATCGACCGAATAAAAAACGAGGGCATTTTCCCATCATTCAATGGCTTTTATGAATATGTAAAAGGAGATTACCGCAGGGTACTCGAAGAAAAACAGGTTCGTGAAAAAGACTTTGATATAGCAAATTTCCTCAACGTTTTAGAACCTTATTACAAAGGTGGCGAGTATGATTATCTGCTGAACTCGGACAAGCAGTTAGACTTGTTATCCAAACGCTTTATCGTGTTTGAGATTGATGCGATTAAAGATCACAAAATCCTCTTTCCGATAGTTACCATCATCATTATGGAGGTCTTTATCAACAAGATGAGAAGACTGAAAGGTATCCGAAAGCTCATTTTGATTGAGGAAGCGTGGAAGGCAATTGCAAAAGAAGGAATGGCTGAGTACATAAAGTATCTTTTTAAAACAGTAAGAAAATTCTTCGGAGAAGCTATTGTCGTAACCCAAGAAGTCGATGATATTATCCAGTCGCCTATTGTAAAAGAGAGTATCATCAACAATTCCGATTGTAAAATCCTCTTAGACCAGCGTAAGTATATGAACAAGTTTGATGATATACAAGCAATGCTTGGGCTCACGGATAAAGAAAAAGCACAGGTACTATCCATCAATATGAACAACGATGCCAGTCGCTTGTACAAGGAAGTTTGGATTGGATTGGGCGGAACACACTCGGCAGTGTACGCAACGGAAGTAAGCCTTGAGGAATATTTGGTGCGCCCATAAGGGCATATAGTGAATGTGGTTTGGCAACCAC